>WRGS01000141.1 GCA_009787075.1 Paludibacter sp. | reverse complement strand
CGACGTAGGCGGAGCCTACGCCGAGCGGGGGGGAAGTTCTTTAGAAAATGCTCTTATTAAGGGGTGGACAAAAGAAAGAGTATTAACAGAAGTTGCAAGACGAAATAGTACATTTTTTTATAGAACAGAAACCTTTATCAACGTAATCTATAGCAACTTTTGCGGTTCGATTACGTTGTTTGCAGGTAATAATGGGCAAAGAATCAATCATTTGAGTTTGAAATTGCGCATTTTCGGGAATTTTGTTTGAGATAATATCAAGAGAAATATCGTAAAATATTATGTTTAAGATATTTAAACGGTTGTTAAATTTTTTATATGAAGTTAAAATTTGGAAATCAATCGTGCAAGTAATGACGGGCAAAATTATGAATTTTCTTGATTTTAAAGATTTTTAACTATAAAATTAAATAAAAAAACGGGCTTTTTTACCCGTGATTCGCATAAATTGCAAATAAATTTTTAAATTTTTCTAATAATTTGTAATTATTTTACACACTCCATTCAAAGCCGTCTTTTGTGTCTTTTATGGTAAATCCGTAATCGGTCAGCGTATTGCGAATTTTATCCGAAGTTGCCCAGTCTTTGTTTTGCTTTGCCTGCAAACGAATTTCAAGCAACAAATCAACGGCTTTGCGATAAGATTCATAAGATTTTCCGCTGTCGAAATCAGTTTTTATTCCCAAAATATCATTTATAAAAACCTCAAAAATTGATTTTAATTCGTCTAAATCAGTTTGAGAAATCGTTCCATTGCCGTCAAAAATTTTGTTAATTTCCCTTGCAGCATCAAAAAGCAATGCAATGGCAATCGGCGTGTTCAAATCGTCAGCCATCGCCTCTTCGCATTTTTCGCGCAAACCGCCAACCTGAACAGTTGTTGCGGCTGCGGGTGTAATTTTTTGCAACCGCTCGTTTGCTTCCAAAAGTCGCAATAAACCCTTTTCCGATGCCTGCAAAGCCTCATTTGAAAAGTCAAGCGTAGAACGGTAATGCGCCTGCAAAATGAAAAATCGAATCGTCATTGGGCTATATGCCTGAGTGAGCAAATTATGTTTTCCATTAAAAAATTCTTCAAGTAAAATAGAATTTCCAAGCGATTTTCCCATTTTTTGTCCGTTGATGGTAATCATATTGTTATGCATCCAATAACGCACAGTTTCGTGTCCGAGCGCGGCTTTCGACTGTGCAATTTCACACTCGTGATGCGGAAAAATCAAATCCATTCCGCCGCCGTGAATATCAAAAGTTTCACCCAAATATTTTGTTCCCATTGCCGAACATTCCAAATGCCAGCCGGGGAAACCTTCACTCCAAGGCGAACTCCAATGCATCAAATGTTCGGGCGACGCTTTTTTCCACAAAGCAAAATCAACGCTTTTGCGTTTTTCGTCCTGACCTTCGAGCGTGCGCGTATTTTCTAAAAGTTCATCAATATTTCGCCCCGAAAGTTCGCCGTAAGAATGAGTTTCTGAATTGTATTTTTCCACATCAAAATACACAGAACCATTACTATTGTAAGCAAAACCTGCATCAATAATTTTTTTGACAAATTCAATTTGTTCAATAATATGCCCTGATGCGTGCGGCTCAATAGACGGCGGCAAAACGTTCAAAGTTTCCATTGCCTTATGATAACGATTTGTGTAATATTGCGCCACTTCCATTGGCTCAAGTTGCTCTAAACGCGCTTTTTTCAAAATCCTGTCCTCGCCGTCATTGGCATCGCCAAGTAAATGCCCAACATCAGTAATATTGCGCACATATCGCACTTTGTAGCCCAAATGCTGCAAATATCGAAATAGAATATCGAAAGTAATTGCCGAGCGGGCGTGTCCAAGGTGCGGATCGCCATAAACGGTCGGTCCGCAGACATAAAGCCCAACACACGGCGGAGCAAGTGGAATAAATTCTTCTTTTTTGCGCGTTAAAGTATTGTAAATGTAAAACTTATTCATAATTTAATCGTTAAACTACTATATAAAAAACCAAAAACCGTTTGCAAAGGTAATTATTTTTTTATTGAAATAAAATAATATGACTTTGCAAGCAACAAATATTTTGATTTATATATAAAAGAAAAAACGCTAACAACTTAATATATAAATTGTTAACGTTTTTATTTGCGGTATGGACGGGACGTTGTTTTTTTTAAGGTAACGCTATCATTTATAACATTTTACGAAATATTTGTAACAAATTTTGTAACAACGCACGATTTCAAATAACTTTCTTATTCTTTATCATTCTTTGAGGTTTCAAAGGTATAACAATTTTTTAACATTGTATATTTTTTTGAAATTATTTTTATTTATTGTTGATTTTCAATAATTTAAATAGTTACGTTTTTTTTTAATATTATTTAAAAACGTTTTAAATATCATTTAAAAACTGGTCTAATGGACAATATTTAGGTTGTTTTTGGGTAATTTTGTTCACATCGGTATTTGTTTGCGCCATAAACCGCTGTGTCATTTAAAACAACACATTTAAGTGTATCTGTTTTATCTGTGATTGTTTTATCATTACTTTTTACGACACACGATACAAACAAAAATAACACCGCAATAAGTTACATTTTGCATTTTGTTTTCTACTAATTATAATTTGAATATTAAAATAAGGTAAAACATAAATATACAATGCCAAGAACTAAAGGAATTAATACTAAATATCCAACCAATAAATTTACAAATATTTGGTCTATTTCATTCAACACGTTTTTTGTTCCTCTAAAATAAGATTTTGGTTTTTCTTTATTTATTATTTGGAAAAAATAATATCTTACCATTACGCCAAGTTAAGAGACAATGGTGCTGCCAAGTATAGAATGACTCGTTCAATTGAATAAGAATTTAGAATTCGGTTTTATCATACTTTTTTACTTTATTTTTCGCATTGCAAAATGTTATGGAAGTGTGGCTAACCTTAAAAACACTGCCACCAAATTATTTTATCAAAAATGTTAATACAATTATCACAACAATAAAAACAATCAACCATACTACAATTCTATGCTGTTTATATTCTATTGTTTTCTTTTTTCGTTGTTTTATTGCTTTTCGTTTCTTAATTTCAATATCTTTTTGTTTTTGTAATTTTATATTAATATTACTGCTGGTGCGTTAACTTTTAACATTTGCTTGTAATTAATTGATATACAAACACAAATGGAGCGAAGCAATTCCAGCGAAGTTATCTGACCGTAAAGCAATTGAATAAATTGGTTCCAGCAGTCCAAACCGTGAACGCGATAGTTGCCAAAGTGGCGTTTTACGCATTTATTGAACTCATATCTGTCCACAAATGACAGCAGTTGAGCAAAAACATACTTGCCTGAGTACATAATTTTGGGGTGTTAAGTGAATAAAACCACAAAATTATAGATAAAAATTCAAGTCCAAAAATCAAAGAACTCTTATATTTTATTTAATATCAATTAGTTATAAACAAAAAGCAAAATTTAGTGCATCACTACTATATTCTTTCCAAAGATTTTGCTTGCTATAGAATTGCCAGCCCAATTTGTTAGCAAAGAGTTTAAATAATATCATATCCAACTGTGGCTAATTATTTGAAAACCATAATTTTGGTTGCAATATGTTTTGAGCCGTCTTCACTTACAACCATCACCACATATACTCCGCTATCTACGCGCCTGCCAAAGTTATCAAGCAAATTCCAAGTGGCTATGCTGCCGTTTGAATTAGTTTGATATACGGCGTTGCCAGCGGCATCTGTTATACGTACAAGCGAATTATCAATAAGTCCTGTAATTGTTACAACTCCCTGAAAATTCGGTTTTACGGGATTAGGATAGGCAGTAACATTGGTAAAATTTTGTGTTTCCGATTCGGCAGCATCTCCCTGATACGACACCAAGCCCGAAGGCGTACCGAAAAACACTTCGCCTGTTACTGGATTAATTGCGATTGCCTGAATGCTGTTGTTTGGCAGCGGACTGTTTTCGGTTGTGAAATGTTTGATTGTTTTTACTCCATTATCAGACACAAGATATGCCCCCGATGTTGCCGTTCCAATCCATTTACGGTTTGCACCATCAACAGCGATTGCTGTAACGGCAATTCCTTCGAGCAGAAAATCGCCCAAACCTGTTGTGTCGTTTCGCGGAATTAATACTTTTGAAGCCAAATAATTTGCATCAAAAATATTATTTGTATTATTGAAAATTAGCGGACCCTGATGTGTTCCAATCCAGATTGTTCCTGATTTATCTTGGGCAAAACAATAACATTTTGAAGGAGTTGCAACATCTTCCGCACCATTTTTAATATAATTAAAACTTCTAAAAAATTTCGACCTGTCGTCGCTCTGATTGCCTGGCGTGCCGTCATCGTCAATAACAAGAATACTTGGCAGTTGGTCGGTAGAAATTACCCATTTTTGATTCGGATTTAAGGCATTTGTGCCGATTTGCCCCGACCAGTTGGTACTCTGAGTTTTAGGATAATTCATTTGTGTCCATGTTCCGTCTTTTTTGCGCATTTTAATTGTTGCACCGACAGAACAGTTGTCTATCATCAAATTTCCCTGTTTGTCGAAAGTAAGTCCGTAAAGACGAGTATAAAAATTGGGCGAAGAGGAAACTGATGGGTGAACTTCGAGAATGCCGCCTGTATTTGCGCCTATATAACGCTGCACAAATTTATCATCTTGAAATTCGTAAAGACCTGTTCCAAAAGAAGTTACATAGTAATGACCTGCTATTGTGGGGTCGAAAGCGATTTGCACATAATCGAGAGTGGAAGTTTGCGTAACCGTCTGAACTTCTTCGGGAGTGATTATTTTCCACGAATTATTTTCAAAAATACTGATATATGCAGGCAGACAGAATTGAACATTATCGCGTCCGCCGTGCAATACATAAAGTTTTTGACCATAAAACGACAAATTCCAAATCGAATTATACGCAGGACTATTGGGCGTAAAAAACGAAGCCGTTTGTTCGCCGTTGGGCTGAATTGCAATGCCGTTTTTATTGGCAGCAAACCAATTATTACCCCCGATATACAAATAATCGGAAATCAAATCATAATTTTGCAAAATTACTGTATTAAAACCCAACATTGTTTCGTCATAATAACCAGCACCATCATCCCAAAGCACATACAAACGATTGTTTGCAACTTTGATTTTTGTGCGATTGTACAGATAAATATTCCACGTTACAAAATCAGATGTAACGTAAAGCGTTCCATTTCGTAAAACAAATAAATTTCCTGCAAATGCAGCAAGCGATTGAATTGCACCTGAGCCCGGCAGGTTGCTCAAAGTATTCCACGACTGAAAATTAACCAAATTTGAGTTCAAATCGGCAAAATAAATACTGTCGGACGAGCAAGCGTAAAGTTTTCCGTTAAAAATATCGGTTGCAAGCACTTTAACATCAGACGAATTGCCGCCGATATAATATGTATCGCTGATTTCGGCTTTTTTCAAATTAATAACAACAATGCCGAAAGGCGTTGATAAGTATGCATTTGAGTTGTAACATTTAATATGATTAACCGTTTTGTCGGCGCTCATTAGTTTGAGATACAAATCGGGAATATTCACAATTCCGTTGTTCGACATCAGGTCTATATTTCCATCTGCATAAATGATAATCAACTGCTTGGTCGCCTCGTCGTATTTTATTTGTGCGATATTTGCGCCGTTAAGTCCTGTTGCTTTTGAATAGGTTTGAATATCGTGGTCTTCTATGCCAATGCTGAAAAGCGTGTAATACTTGCTGCGCGACTGATTTGAACAGTTAAACAGTTCTTCTTTTGCTACGGCAAAAACGCGTTCAGGCGTTTGCTCAATCATTACAGCATTATTATAAGCCAGATAGGACTGCCATTGACCCATTTGCACCTGCGCTGTCAGCATACCCGCCGCTGCAAAGCAAAATATACCGAGTATAAGTTGTTTATTCATACTTTATATTTCAAAATATTTCAAATATTCTAATTTTGGATTTGCAAATGTACATGAAATTTTTGAATTACACGCGAGCGAATAAAAATTCGGTAATGATTTTACAAGCATGCTGTTATAATATGTTGATTTATAATTAATTGTTTTCAGTATGTTTTTAGTATTGCAAATGCAGATACTACGGATACCGCAACGCAAATTGCTGAAACAGTGCCGGAATTTCGTCGGGTTTCAGATTATCCATATCAAACAATACGGCGGCAGTTTCTGCCACAGGCAAAAGTAGCGGAATAGGAATTTTGTCCAAAAATTTGCCGCTTTTTGTTTCGGCAATCAAGTATCCAAAACGCAAATATGGCGGAATGGTGGTGTTTTTACTTGTATTTAAATCGGTAAGTTTATTCAAATCCGACATTGCTGCCACATACTTATAATATGCGCGCAAATTTTGTTTCGCATTGGCATACAGGCATATAGCAAAACAAAAAACAATTAAAATTAAAGTTTGTTTATTCATAAAAAAATAATTTATGCAAATCACGGGTTAAAATAAAAAAGTTAAGCATGCAATGGCGAGTTTTCCGAAGCAATGTAACCATAAACCATTAGTAGAACGTACTTTAGAGGAATTTTGAATATTAGTTTTTTTCGATAAACCAGTTAAAAAACGATTCAACAGGTTGTCGAACTTTAGAAACAGCAGCGGAAAAAAGATTATTGTAAGCAAAATCCCGCAGTTTCAGACATTCAGGTATGTCATTTACCACTTTTACTGGGGTAAAAAGTTCTAATTGAATGTATTGTTCGTGCAAGTAATGACGGGCAAAATTATGAATTTCCTTGATTTTGGAATATTTTTGGTAATATCCAACAAAAAG
>WRGS01000140.1 GCA_009787075.1 Paludibacter sp. | reverse complement strand
GACAAATCCTGTTATTCAAAATCAGTCTGTTGTGGGCGAAATATCGCAATCGCAGGAATCAGATACGGAAACTTCCAATTCTTCCGAACAAACCGATGAGCAATTTGATAATATTCTCAAGCAAACAATTGAAGAGCAAATGGTAAAAGCCTCTCAGGAGGCGATTAAAACAGAAGAACTTGAAACAGACAAAATTTATCTTGTTGTAGATGTGATGCCGCAGTTTCCGGGCGGGCGGCAGGCGATGTTGAAATTTCTTACCAACACAATGAATTATCCTGCCGATGCACAACGCCGCAAAGTGCAGGGACAGGTTGTTTGCAGTTTTGTGGTTGATACCGACGGCAGCATTATAAATATTGAAGTTGTGCAAAAAATTGACCCTGTTTTAGACCGTGAGGCAGTCCGCATACTCAAGCAAATGCCCAAATGGTCGCCAGGCGAGCGGCTTGGCAAACCTGTGAAAGTGCGGTTTTCTATTCCGTTTAATTTTGGAATATAAACTTTGGGTAAAAAAACGCGATTAAATATTTTGTTTGTTTCAAGAAAAAATTTTTACCTTTGTACTCGAATTTAAAAACTGTACAATTATAACAGTATATTACGAAATTAAATACTGAAAATATTATTTTTCCATATAAATTCAATTAAAATTATGAAGATGCAAAAAATTACATTACGTTTCTTATTTTATTGAGTGTCACACTGTTGCACGGGTGCGGATTTGAAAATAACAGGCGGCATGACAGCAACAATCAGAAACACACAATCTACTCCAAAGACAGTTTATTTTCTATTACTTTGCCCAAGGGCTGGATAGAAATAACCGACCATTCTTTAAATGATGATGCTGATTTGCAAGCGCAAAAACGTTTAGCAATGCAATATGTTGTGGTATTAATAGATGCCAAAGAAGATTTGGATTACACATTTGAAGAATGGAGAAAACATGTTACAGACCATTCTTTAGATGCAATGGACAATGCCAGCATATCAGACGGCGAGGAAATCGTAATTGACGGACAACCTGCAAAACAATATGAAATTCAAGCGACTTCTGAGTCGGTTAAAATTAGATTGCTCGCAACCTACATTGATGGGAAAAACCATTTTTGTCAAATTGTAGCATTTACATCGCCCTCCCAATACAAGTCTGCGGTGGAGGAATTTAACGCCATTACCCGTTCAATTAAAGGATTATAATGATATTTGCGAATTTTAAATTTTATTTTATAATTTCTATTGCAGAATAAATCCGCTGCAAAGTTTCTTCTTTTCCAATAATTTCCATTATATCAAACAGATGAGGACCTTTGCTTGCGCCCACAAGTGCAATGCGCAAAACGTTCATTACCTCGCCGATGCTGTAATTTTTTTCGGCAATCCAATTCATTACAATTTTTTCGGTGTTGGCAGGCAAAAAATTGTCAATTTCTTTCAAAACTTCCGCTAATTCGATCATTTGTTGTGCAGAATTTTCTTTCCAGCGTTTTGCAAGGGCTTTTTGGTCGTAAGTTGTTGGCGCAACGAAGAAAAATTCGCACTGCTCCCACAATTCTGCAATAAAATTAACACGTTCTTTCATCAACCTGATAATGCAAATAAGCGTATTTTTATCTGTAATAATATTTTTTTCAACAAGAATTTTATTAAATTCCTCAGCAATTTTTTCGTCAGATTTCATTTGTAAATATTTATGATTAAACCATTTGGCTTTTTCATAATCGAATTTTGCACCCGATTTGCTCACGCGGTCAAACGAAAAAAGTTGTATCAGTTCGTCTATTGAAAAAATTTCCTGCTCTGTTCCCGAATTCCAGCCAAGTAATGCAAGAAAATTCACAATCGCTTCAGGGAAATAACCCGCTTCACGATAACCTGACGAAATTTCTGATGTTTTAGGGTCGCGCCAATTGAGCGGAAAAACAGGAAAACCAAGTTGGTCGCCATCCCGTTTGCTTAGTTTTCCGTTGCCGTTGGGTTTGAGCAGCAATGGTAAATGCGCAAACTTCGGCATCGTTTCTGTCCAGCCAAAAGCGCGGTAAAGCAAAACGTGAAGCGGAGTAGAAGGCAACCATTCCTCTCCGCGAATAACGTGCGAAATTTCCATCAAATGGTCGTCGATAACATTGGCAAGATGATAAGTTGGCAATCCGTCAGATGATTTGTAAATTACTTTATCATCTAAAACAGAGGAATTTACCATAACTTCACCGTGAATTAAATCGAAAATTTTAACAGTTTCATTTGGCTCAATTTTAAAACGCACAACAAAATTACAATCGGAATTTATCAGGTTTTCAACTTCTTCCTTAGACAACGAAAGTGTATTTTTCATCATCATTCGTGTTGATGCATCATATTGAAAATTAGCGATTTGTGCGCGTTTTGCTTCAAGTTCTTCTTGTGTGTCGAAAGCGATGTATGCCGCATTTTTTTCCAAAAGGATATCAACATATTTTTTGTAAATTTCTCTGCGCTCGCTTTGACGATACGGCGCGTGTTTCCCTCCAACGCCAACGCCTTCGTCAAACTTAATATTCAACCAGTTGAGCGACTCAATAATATATTCTTCCGCACCTGCAACAAAGCGTAGCGAATCTGTATCTTCTATTCGCAAAATCATATCTCCGCCAAGTTTTTTGGCAAAAAGATAGTTGTATAACGCCGTTCTAACACCGCCAATATGCAATGCACCCGTTGGCGAAGGCGCAAAACGCACTCTTACTCTTTCCATTTTTTTTAAATTAATTTTTACTAATTTGCAAAAATATATTAAAATTTTAAAATCGCCAAAATATTTTTCAAAAAAAAATTATCGCAAACAAAATAAAATAATCGTTGCGTACATTAAGCAGTTAAATTTGAAAACTTGATTTTTCTTGGAAATTTTGAAATTTTTAATATACTTTTGCATTAAAATTTAATCGGAATAATTTTTTATAATAATAATATGAGAACGAGTGCTTTGATTTTATGTTGTACCTTTTTATTTTCAGGTTGCAATTGGTTATTTAAAGATGATTATCCAAAACTCCATATTTAGGCAATGAATTAAGGATAGATGGTTATTATTATGACAAGATATGGATGGATGAAGAGCATGTAACACATATTCTTGTTTTTTTTACAATAATGGCATACTTTTAAAGTGGGGTTGACTGGATCTTTAGTTTATATTGAAGATAGATTATGTGACCCTAATTTCATTAAAAAGATACAAAATCAATTGGATTGTTGGTGGCTTTTTCAAATTGAAGATAATAATTTAAAGTTTGAATATTATAATATTTTAGGTAATAGATGATACCTATGGTTTTTGCCGCTTAACATTAAATCAACTTGGTTTTTTTATTTTGGGACAGGCAGTGGTGATACATTAATTTTTTTTTAAGGAACAACTATTTAACTCTTACAGCCTCATTTTTGTCCACTTCGTCTATTTTAAACGTTTTTCACATTCTTTCAGGCACTTCTATGCCGAGTAATTTCATTGCGTTTTTAATTGTTTTTGCAGTATTTTGCGATAAAACAAGACGAAACACTTTTAAATCGTTATTGTTTTCATTTAAAATGCTGTAATCGTGATAAAATTGGTTGAATTCTTTTGCCAAATCGTAGCAATAATTTGCAATAAGCGCAGGGCTGAAACTTTCGCCTGCCTCTTTTACAACATTTGGAAAATCCGAAACAAGTTGAATCAGATATTTTTCTTTGTCGTTAATTTCAAGCGAAGTATTTACATTTTGATGAAAATCAATATTTTGCTCTTTGGCTTTACGCAAAACCGACTTAATACGCGTGTGCGTGTATTGAATAAAAGGACCGGTATTTCCATTAAAATCAATACTTTCTTTGGGGTTGAAAGTCATATTTTTGCGCGGGTCAACTTTCAAAATAAAATATTTCAGTGCGCCCAAGCCCACCATTTGCGCAATTTCATTAATTTCTTTGTCGGTCAATCCATCAAGTTTGCCGAGTTCAAAGGCAGTTTGGCGGGCAGAGTCAATCATTTCATCTATCAAATCATCTGCATCAACCACCGTTCCTTCGCGCGATTTCATTTTTCCTTCGGGCAGTTCCACCATTCCGTAAGAAAAATGCACTAAATCTTTGCCCCATGCAAAACCAAGTTTATCAAGCAAAACTGCAAGCACTTGAAAATGATAATTTTGCTCATTACCAACAACATACACCATTTTATCAATCGGAAAATCGTTATAACGTATTTTTGCCGTGCCAATATCCTGTGTCATATAAACCGAAGTGCCGTCTGCGCGTAAAAGCAGTTTTTCGTCAAGTCCGTCAGCGGTCAAATCTGCCCAAATTGAGCCGTCCGCTTTTTTATAAAAAATTCCACTTCCCAAGCCGCGTTCAACTTCCTGCTTGCCAACGAGATAAGTATTAGATTCATAATAAATTTTATCAAAATCCACGCCGAGTTTTTTGTAAGTTTGCTCAAAACCTGCATAAACCCACGAGTTCATTTTTTGCCACAGTCCGCACGTTTCTGGGTCGTTTTGTTCCCATTTAACAAGCATTTCCTGTGCCTGCACAATCAAAGGCGCAGATTTTTTTGCTTCTTCTTCAGTTAAACCACTATCAATCAGTTTTTTAATTTGTTTTTTATATTCAATATCAAAAATCACATAATATTTTCCAACCAAATGGTCGCCTTTGATGCCTGAATTTTCGGGAGTTTCGCCCTTGCCAAACAGTTGCCACGCCAGCATTGACTTGCAAATATGTATTCCTCTGTCATTTACAATGTTAGTTTTAAGCACTTTATAGCCGTTAGCCTTTTGAATTTCGGCAATGCTGTATCCTAAAAGATTATTGCGAATATGCCCCAAATGTAGCGGTTTATTGGTGTTCGGCGAAGAATATTCTATCATCATCAAACCCTTGTCCTGTTCAGGTTTTTGGTTTTTTGATTCTGAAATTTCGTTTAGCAAATGAAGATAATACGATTTTTTTATAACAATATTTAAAAATCCCTTAACAATATTAAAATCGGCAATAAAATCCATATTTTCTTTTAAAAAATTTCCGATTTCTTCGCAGGTTTGTTCTGGCGAGTGTTTGGAAATTTTAACAACAGGAAAAATCATTACAGTCAAATCGCCTTCAAATTCGCGTTTGGTTTGCTGAATAACAACATTATTTTCCTCAAATTCAGCGGAATAGAGTTTTTTTACCGCCAAACAAACATTTTTTGTAATTATTTTTTCTATATTATTCATATAAAGACATTTATATTATTGAAAATCATCAATAATTTTTAATTTTTGCAAAAATACAACAAAACTTTTAATGACACAAAAATATTTTTATTCCATATTTTATATCAAAAAAGCACTAAATACCAACTGTTTGTATTCTGTTTTTCCAATTAATAAAAACAAATAAATATCTGAAAATGAAATATTTAAAATCAAAAAACAGTTTTTTAGTTAATTATCAAAATTACAAATAAATCAAATATTGTTAAGTATATTAATCAAAAAATATAAAATTTTATTTAATATATTGATTAAAAAAATAAAAATAAAGCGTATGCAAAACAGATATTTTTGCAAAAAAAGAACGTTGTCAGAATAAAACTGACAACGTTTTTCGTTTTTTTGAGCCATTTCGGGGACTCGAACCCCGGACCTATTCATTACGAATGAATTGCTCTACCAACTGAGCTAAAATGGCGTTTTTCAATATAAAAACAACGGCAAAAGTAATATATTTTTTTTTATCATAAAAGTTTTTTGATAAATTTTATTCAAAAAAAATTTCGTACCTTTGCAGCCGAAAACAGAGGGTAACCTTTTAAATTTATGATTAACAGAGTTTTAATTCGCATAAAAATTCTTCAGATTCTTTATGCCTACTTTAAAAGCGAGGATAAAACGCTCAAAGCGGTTGAAAAAGAAATGTTTCACAGTTTTGACAAAGCGTATGAACTTTATTTTCAGTTATTTACCTTGCCATTGCATATTACAAAATTTTGTGCGGACAAAATTGAGTTGCGCAGAAACAAATTGCGTCCCACAGAGGGCGATTTATACCCGAATTTACGGTTTGTTGAAAATCGATTTGTAAAACAACTCGCTGCAAATTTGGAACTTAAAGATTTTGTTGCAAAAAATAAACTTTCGTGGGCTGAACATTCCAATGTGATTAAAGAATTGACAGAGCAGATTATTAACAGCGATTTTTACGCCGATTATATGGCAACAAAAACATCTGATTATGAGCAGGATAAAGAAATTTGGCGCAAAATTTTCAAGCGGATTATTACCCCAAGCCAAACTTTGGAAAACGCGCTTGAAGAGCAAAGCCTTTTTTGGACAGACAATATGGAAATTATAATCAGTTTTATTGTGAAAACAATTAAGCGTTTTGAATTGGAAAATAATAAATTTCAACGACTTTTGCCGCAATACACTGATAAGGACGAGGATAAAAGTTTTGCTGGAAAATTGTTGACAACAGTTATCAATCGAAATTCGGAACTTACGCAACTTATTGATAATCATACAAGTAATTGGGAACTCGACCGCATCGCATTTATGGATATTTTGATTATGAAAATGGCTTTGGCGGAAATCTTGACTTTCCCTACAATTCCAATCAATGTTACACTAAACGAATATATTGAACTTGCCAAAGAATACAGCACCGAAAAAAGTTCAATTTTTGTAAATGGAGTTCTTGATAGTATTGTAAATCAATTAAATAACGAAAAGAAATTAATAAAAGTGAAACGTTTTGATGTTTCATAATTTCAAATTTTCAAGATAAAAAAAA
>WRGS01000139.1 GCA_009787075.1 Paludibacter sp. | reverse complement strand
GTCGTTTGAAAATAATTGCTAATTTTGCCGCGTGTTGCTCGCGTTGAAAGTGTGTGAGAGCCGCAACTTCGGCAATATGCTGGGACGTTGTACGTCAGTCTGCGGATAGTGCAGTACGAAAATGAAATACGGAAAAAATAATGACATAATAATATTTGTTGAAATATTTCGTTTTTCATCTTGTAAAAACTCGAAAAAAAGTTGTATCTTTGCAGCGATGTTCAAAATAAAGATAAATTTTAAGGTTTAATAATGACTCAAAAACAGTTAGAAGATTATTTATGGGGCGCTGCCAACATTCTACGAGGAATGATTGATGCTGCCGATTTTAAACAATATATATTTCCGTTATTGTTTTTTAAACGTATCAGCGACGTTTGGGATGAAGAATACAGGGCTGCATTACAAGAATCGGGTGACGTGGATTATGCAAAATTTCGTGAAATGCATTGGTTTGACATTCCGGAAGGATGTCATTGGGAAGATGTCCGAAAAAAAACTGTAGATGTAGGCAGGGGGTTGCAAAATGCGCTTCGGAGAATTGAAAGAGCCAATTCCGAACAGTTGATGGACGTTTTTGGTGATGCACAGTGGACTAACAAACGGCGAATGAGTGATGAAAAAATGCTTGACCTGATAGAGCATTTTTCTAAAATGGACTTATCGTTGAGCAGTGTTCCGCATGATATTATGGGCGAAGGATATGAATATCTAATTAAAAAGTTTGCCGATGACAGTGGACATACTGCCGCAGAATTTTACACCAATCGTACTGTTGTTAAACTGATGACTTTGATTACCGACCCGCAACCGGGTGAAAGTGTTTACGACCCTACTTGCGGCAGTGGTGGCATTTTGCTTAACAGCGCCTTGTACCTGAAAGAGCAAGATAAAGAATATCGAACGCTTAAATTGTACGGTCAGGAGTTAAACCTTATAACTTCAGCTATTGCTCGAATGAATATGTTTATGCACAATGTAGATGAGTTTCAGATTGTACAGGGCGATACGCTTGATAATCCTTCGTTGCTCGAAAACGACGAACTGCGAAAGTTCGATGTTATCATGGCGAATCCACCGTATAGCATGAAACGATGGAATCAAACCAAATGGACGAACGACCCTTTTGGCAGAAATATTTGGGGAACTCCGCCACAGGGATGTGCTGATTACGCTTTCCAACAACATATAATCAGCAGCCTGAAACCCGATACGGGACGATGTGTAATATTGTGGCCTCACGGTGTTTTGTTTCGAGATGCAGAAAGGGACTTGCGTTGTAAAATGATTGAAAATGATTTGGTAGATGCTGTTATTGGATTGGGTAAGAACCTGTTTTACAATAGTAGTATGGAAAGTTGTCTGCTGGTTTGCCGGAAACGCAAACCCAAAGAGCGTAAAGGCAAAATGATATTTATTAATGCGGTAAATGAGGTGAAAATAGAACGCTCAATGGCGTGGCTTGAACCACAACATATCAAAAAAATTGCTAATGCTTACAGGAGTTTTGTTGATGTGGAAGGTTTTGCCAAAGTGATGACAAAGAAAGATGTGTTAAGTAACGAAGGAAATCTCAGTGTCCAACTTTATGTGCAACAAAAAAGAGAAGATACGGGAATGCCGATTGAAAACCTTATGTGCGAAATTGAAGCCAACCGCACTCAAATCAATAACTCTTTAGATGATTTGTTTTTAAAACTTCGTAAAATGGAGGTGGTGTAATGAAACTGGATAAAAACAAATGGGAAAATATAAAACTTGATAAATGTGTTCATTTTATCAGAGGGGTTACTTATTCGAAAAATGAAGAATGTAATAATTCCAACGGGATTGGTATTTTGCGTTCAAACAATGTAGATTTTGATAATTACAGAATTAATTTTGATAACCTTAAATTTATCAATATCAACGCCAAAATAAAAAAAGAACAACGATTAATAAAAAATGATATTTTAATTTCAATAGCAAATAGCAAGGAACAAACGGGAAAAATAGGATTCGCATTTAACGATACCAATTATTATATAGGTGGTTTTATGGCTGTTTTACGCCCGCTAAATATTACTCCATATTTTTTGTTTTTAACACTTTCTACAAATAACTTTAAGCAATATATCGCAGGTAAAAATCAAGGAACAACCAGTATTTGGAATATTACATTCAATCGCATTAAAGATTTTACATTTCCCCTTCCTCCACTTTCCGAACAACGCCAAATAGTCAGCCTTTTTCAAAACCTCGAAAATTGTATTGAACAAGCCGAGCAACAAGAGAAAAATTTAAAAGCATTGTTGAAGAAATTAGTAGATGATTTTGTTTCTAACGAACCAGTTTTCGGCAATTTGATTCAAACGCAGCAACTCAAAAAAGTACGATATGCTGACGTTGCACAAAAAATAATGCGTAAAATAAATCCCGTACAATACGGCGTTGAAAAAATTGTTGCAGGCGAAAATTTAGAATCTGAAGATTTTAAAATCAGAACATGGGGTATTGTTGGCAAAGATGCATTAGGACCTGCTTTTCATGTTTTATTTAAGCCCGGCGATATTTTATATGGTTCACGAAGAACTTATTTGAAGAAAGTAGCATTAGCAGATTTTGAAGGAGTTTGCGCTAATACAACTTATGTTATTCGTGCGAATGAAAAACTACTACTACAGGATTTGCTGAAATATATTATGCTTTCGGAACGATTTACTAAATTTTCCATTGGCGTGTCAAAAGGGTCTACAAATCCATATATCAATTGGAAAGACCTTGACAATTTTTTTCTTCAAATTCCCAATTTGGCAGTACAGAAAAAGATTGTTGATGTATTGGATTCAATATATAAAACAATTGAACAACTCAAATCTCAACAATCACTATTAAAGCAATTGAAATACAGATTATTAAATGATATATTATGAAAGACTTTAACGAACAAAACAGTGTAGAACATTTTATCATTCACTGTCTGACAGGAGTGAATCTGAATAAGAATGTATCTAAAATGTTGGCTGAACCACAGGTCGAATATGAGACTACAAGGTGGAAATATGTATCCGGCGAAATGTTGGAACGCGATAGCGCAGATGTTTTGTTAGAAAAGGAACTATCGGCAGCGCTTTGTCGTCTGAATCCTGAAATTGCTGCACAGCCTGAACGCACAGAAGAAGTAATTCACAAATTACGGGCAATACTTGTAACAGTCAACAGTGTGGGATTAGTTCGTGCCAATGAAGAATTTTCACGTTGGCTCAGAGGTGAACATACATTGCCTTTCGGTAAAAATGACGCACATGTGCCTGTACGCTTAATAGACTTTGAAAAAAAACAAAACAATTCATATATTATTGCCAATCAGGTATCAGTGAGAGGTAAAGATATGAAAATACCCGATATTGTTTGTTTTATAAACGGAATTCCATTAGTGATTGGAGAGACAAAAACACCGGTCAGACCCGCTGTCAGTTGGATGGATGGTGCAGATGATATTCATACTATTTACGAAACGGCAGTTCCCCAATTATTTGTACCTAACGTATTTTCTTTTTCTACAGAAGGAAAAGAACTGTTTATCGGCGCTGTCAAAACACCATTAGAATACTGGACGCCATGGCGTTTGGAAAATGAAAATGATGATTTTTCGCAAGCAGGATTAAAAGGCGTTGGCAAACAATTAACTCACTTGTTAAGTCCACACACATTGCTTGATATTCTTCAAAATTACACTATTTATGCTACCAGCAACCAAAAGCGTAAAATCAAAGTTGTCTGCCGCTATCAACAATACGAGGGGGCAAATGCCATTGTAGAGCGTGTATCAGAGGGAAAAATTAAAAAAGGATTAATTTGGCATTTTCAAGGGTCGGGAAAATCACTATTGATGCTTTTTGCCGCTCAAAAATTGCGTAAAATGGAAATTCTTGGTAATCCTACCGTATTGATTGTTGTTGATAGAATTGATTTGGACACACAAATAACAGCGACTTTCAATACTGCAGAAGTTCCTAATATGCAAACAACCGATAGCATTAAGGAATTGCATGATTTATTGGAAAAAGATTCTCGAAAAATCATTATTACAATGATACACAAGTTTAAAGAGGCATATCCCAATATGAATACCCGCAGCAATATCATTGTGATGGTAGATGAAGCGCACCGGACGCAAGAAGGGAATTTGGGCAGGAAAATGCGAGCAGCATTACCTCAAGCTTTCCTTTTCGGTTTGACCGGAACGCCGATTAATCGCGCCGACAGAAATACATTTTGGGCATTTGGAGCCGAACAGGATACAGCAGGATATATGAGCCGCTATACTTTTCAAGAAAGTATCCGCGATAATGCCACATTGCCGCTTCACTTCGAGCCTCGATTACCTGAATATCACATACAAAAAGAAGAATTGGATATTGCGTTTAGGGAACTTACCACTGATTTAAACGAAGAAGACAGGAATACAGTAAGTCAAATGGCAAGCAATATGAAATTATTTCTTAAATCACCCGACCGCGTAAGGGCTATTGTAATGGATATTGCTGACGATTTTGCTAAACATGTAGAACCGGAGGGGTTAAAAGCCATGATTGTAACGCCCGACCGCATGGCTTGCGTACAATATAAAGAAGAGTTGGACAAACTGTTTCCTGCAGATGCAAGCGTTGTGGTTATCAGCGCTTCCGCTAATGACGACTATGAATTTAAGCGGCGTTGGGAAATGGATAAGGATAAACAGGAAAAAACGATTGAAATGTTTAATGACCCATATTCACCATTGAAATTTCTTATCGTTACAGCAAAACTACTTACCGGATTTGATGCGCCAATATTGCAAACCATGTATTTGGATAAAGCATTGAAAGACCATACTTTAATTCAGGCAATATGCCGTACTAACCGATTATTTCCAAACAAAACATTCGGTAGGATTGTAGATTATCTCGGAGTATTTGACAATACCGCCAAAGCGTTAACTTTTGATGAAGAAACCATACAAACCGTAATTACTAATTTACAAGAGTTGCGGGATAAATTACCGGAACAGATTCAATGCTGTTTGCGGCATTTCTCAGGTATCGACCGTACAATAACCGGTTTTGAAGGTTTGCAGGCAGCGCAGGATTGTATTAACACAAACGAGAAAAGAGATGCTTTTGCTAAAGATTTCAGTCTGTTATCCAAACTTTGGGAAGCCCTGTCGCCGAATGAGGTACTAAATCCTTATCAACAAGATTACAAATGGCTCTCGCAGGTTTACATTTCAGTAAAGCCTGTTTCAAGTGATACCGGACGATTATTATGGCATGCTTTAGGCGCTCAAACTACAAAACTTATTCACGATAATATCATTGTTTCCGGTATAGTAACCGATATGGAAGAAATAGTACTGGATGCCGATGTGATTGATAATTTAATGAATAAAAAAGATACCAAACAAGCGCAGAAACTGGTAAACATTCTATTTAAACGCTTCGCAAATCATAAGGGGATTTTGAAATTCAAAGAATTAAGTGAACGATTAGAAGAATTGAGAAACAGGGCTGAAAAAGGATTAATCAATTCTATTGAATTTATAAAACAATTATGTCAATTAGCCAAAGAAACTTTACAGGCTGAAAAAGAAACCAATGCTGAAGCGGAACAAAAAAATGCCAAAGCCGCCCTCACCGAATTATTCCTTGAAATGAAAACAGACCAAACACCTGTCATTGTAGAAAGAATAGTTAATGACATAGATGAAATCGTACGTATCGTTCGTTTTGACGGTTGGCAATTTTCTACTATCGGCGAAAAAGAAGTAAAACGCGAACTACGCAAAATACTTTGGGTAAAATATGCAATTAAAGATGAGGATTTGTTTAATAAAGCATACGGGTACATTAAAGAATATTATTGATAAAAATACGTGTTTTTACAGGAATAAAAACGAAAAATATGACAGATAAAATTACAGATATAGTAATAGAAAAAATTGATAGTATTGCTTACGGTTATGTATTTACCGCAAGCGATTTTCCTGTTGATGTAACCAAACAAAAATCGGTCAATAAAGTGTTGGAAAATTTAACGAAAGCAGGTAAAATCCGCCGACTTTCCAAAGGTCGTTATTACAAAACCAAAAGAACCGAATTTGGCGAACTTTTGCCCGACAGTTACCAAATTGTAAAAGATTTGCTTATTGAAAATAACAAACAAATAGGATATGTCACAGGCTATCAGATTTTTAACGAATTAGGATTAACTACACAGGTTTCCGCCATTTTACAAATAGGAACAATAAAAGATAAAAAAAGCACGAAACGAAGTTATTACAGAATAAAATTTGTAAAGCAATGGAATACCATTACAAAAGAAAATATTCCGTTATTGCAACTGCTTGATTGCTTGCGTTTTTTCAAAAATATTCCCGATACAATGCCAAAAGAAAGTTGTCAAAGGTTACTCTATTTGTTGTCGGAATTAAATGATTGTCAAAGAAATAAAATCAAAAAACTTGCAATAAAATATACACCGCAAGCGATTGCCTTACTTGGCGCAATGCTCGAAACGCTTAATCCGAATGAAGATGTCGAAATATTAAAAAAATCACTGAATTTTCAGACATTTTACGATTTGTCAATTCCACAAGACATTTTACCAACGCAAAAAAAATGGAACATACGATGAAATTACACGAGAACAAAACATTATTTACACAGTTGTTAAATTTTTCGGCAAACGCTTTGAATATCAGACCTGAATTTATCGAAAAGGATTATTGGCTTACTCGTGCGTTGCAACGAATGGCACAAAA
>WRGS01000138.1 GCA_009787075.1 Paludibacter sp. | reverse complement strand
AAAGGCGATGAAGTTGTAAAATCGTTGTTGTATAAGTCGCAGATTTTGGCGCAAACGCAGGAAACCGCAGACGACAACAACTACAAAATTGCAATCAACGATTTTGAACGTGAAATTCCGCAATTCAACGGAGCGATAAAATCCGTTCTGCAATCGCTGCTGGCGAATATTTATCAGCAGTACGAACAAAATACGCGCTGGCAAAGGCGCAGCATAACCGAATTGGATTCATTGCCGAAAGATATTGCAGAATGGTCGAGCAAGCAACTTTTGCAAAAAAGCATGAATCTGTACGAGGAATCTGTGAAAAATTCAAAAATTTTGCAAAAAGAAAAAACGGAAAAATGGAAGCAAATTCTTACTTCTACCGAAGATATTAATTTATTTCCAACGATTTACGATGTGCTTACTGTTCGTTACATCAATGTTTTAGGTAATAATATTCTTAACTACGACAAAGAAAATAATAATAAAATTTCCAATTTGTATGAAAATTTAATCGCGTTCCACAAAGACGACAGCGATAAATCGGCTTTTTTGAATTTTAAATTACAGAAAATCAGGGAGAATGAAAATGATATTCTCGCGCTTGCCGACCAATATAAATCCGAACCGTTTTCTGCCTTTCTATATTATTGTGCCGCTCGAATTTATAGCGACAACGGCGACAAAAAACGCGCTTTTGAAATTTGCCAAAATGTTAAATTTGATAAAAATAATAAATGGACTGAAAATGCAAAAAGTTTGACCTCCGAGATACAAATGTCTGTTGTACAAGTTTATATAGATGAATTTAATTTACCAAATACGCCGATTGCAGTTAATGTAAGGGCTACAAATGTTGATAAGGTTTATTACAGGATTTATCAATACAAACAGGAAATTAATAAAACCAATAAATGTATTGACAAAAACTCAATTCTTTATAAATCAGGAGTTTTTGAGTTGCAGAAATTTGACGATTTTTTACAACATTCAACCATTATAAAACTCGACGGACTGCCTGCAGGATATTATAAAATTGATTTGGCAAACAACCCCGAAATGAAAAGCGTAAAAGAAAATAATCAATATGCACTCAATTCGATTGAATTTTATGTGGATGAATGGACAACTGTTAATTTGGAAAATAATTTGTTTCAATTGCTCAACCGCCGAATGGGCGAGGCGCAGGCTAATAAATCAATTTCGTTTTACAATAAAGATGCAAATAATGAATTCGTATTGAAAACCGATGAAAACGGCATTTTTAGTTTGACAGGCTCTAAAACTTACCATGATAATACTTATTATTTGTATAATCCTGATTCAAAAAATTATCTTGCATTAAGCGGTAGAAATTTTTATAAATCAGATGAAAAAGAAACTGAAACTCATTGTGATTTTTTTCTTGACCGCGCTATTTACCGCCCCGGACAAACGGTTTATTTTAAGGCAATTTTATATTCTAAATTTAAAAATGATGCTAATATAATTAAAAACAGGAAAGTTACGGTTGATTTGATAGATTTTAACGGACAAAAAATTTCAGAATTAACTTTAACCTCCAACGATTACGGCAGTATTTTCGGCGAGTTTGTTTTACCGCAAAATGGACTTACAGGAAATTTTGCATTGCGTTGCCTGTATAATTACGGGGCAATTCGCGTGGAAGAATACAAACGCCCGAAATTTGATGTTGCTATGGACGCGCTCAAAGGCGAATTTGTTCTGGAAAAAGAAGTGAAAACAAGCGGTAAAGCCGAAAGTTACGCAGGCGCGCCGATTTCAGATGCAAAAGTAATTTACCGAGTGGAAAGAATAGAAATTTTTCCGTATTACCGCTGGTGGTATCCGCCTCAACCCGCTAATAATGAAACAATTATACAAAGCGAAACAACAACAGATGAAAACGGAAAATTTGAAATTTCTTTCAAAGCAATTCCCAAAAACAATAAGGAAGCAAGCGGATACCGCACTTATACTTACACCGTTTTTGCAGATGTAACCGACGTCAACGGCGAAACACATTCTGCGCAGCAGAGCGTTACAATCGGCGATTTGCCAAAAATGCTGACTCTGCAAATTCCACAAAAATCGTTGCAAAAAGATTTTAATCAAATTACAGTAAAATCTACAAATCTCAACGGCGTCAGAGAAGATTCAAAAGGAAAAATCGTTGTAACTCAACTTATTACGCCAAACAGAATTTTGTTGCCGAATAAAATTAGCCAAAGTTATCAATATAATGATTATTATGATGATTATAACCAAATTGAAAACTTTGATTATCAATTATATGACGAAAAAACTTTTGTGCAGTATTTTCCGCATTTGCCCTATTCTGCCGACGAAATGAACATTGACAAATGGAAACGCGGCGGCGTGCAAACTTTTGATTTCGACACGCAAAAGTCTGATTCTGTGCGTATTAATCGTTTATCAAAAGGTTTTTATCAGATTGAGGCATATACGATTTATGAAAAAGATACAATCCGCACAATGCAAACAGTTGAAATTCTTGATGATAAAAACCTTTCTTCTGCTGATAATAATTTTTATTCCGTTCAAACGGAGAAAAAATCGTATCAGGTTGGCGAACAGATAATCATTTCATTTTTAAGTAGTTGGGAAGAATCCACAGCGATTTTGCATATCGAAAGCGGCAATAAATGGATTGACCACAAACAAATACCGATTAAAAACGGCAAAGGAACTTATGTCATTGTCGCAACTAAAGATTTTTTGCGCGACGGACTTTTCATTTCCTCATATCTTTTGAAAGAAAACGGCTACAAACAGGTTAATTTCGCAATTTCAGTTGCCGACAAGCCGCGAGATTTGAAAATTACAACCAAAACTTTCCGCGATAAAATAAAACCGGGCGAAAAACAAACTTGGGAATTAACAATTTCGGGTGCGGATAAAGACAAAATCGCTGCCGAAGTTCTTACAACAATGTACGATTTTTCTTTGGATAAATTTGCCGTTAATTCGTTCAATTTCAATCCGTTCAGTTATTATACTTATGGCAATTTGTACAGCAGTATTCGTTTGAATAAATATAATTCATTAAGCGCAAATTTATCGCCTCAAAACAAGTCGTTGAATTATTATTATCCGAATTTTATTGATTTGCAGAATTTTTCGTCTTATGGCGGCGGTATGATTTATAGAAGTAAAGCGAGCAGTAAAATGTATGCTAATAGCAGTGATGTTTTGGATGAAGTGAGCGAACAAAGTTCAGTAATAGATTTTTATGGAAGAGAAATGAAAGAAGCATCAGATTCTGACCACGATGGCGTTTCAGATGTACGCGATGAAGAGACTTCAAAAGCCACTGATAATAAAGATGATAAAATTCAAATTCGCAGCAATTTGCAGGAAACGGCGTTTTTCTATCCGAATCTTTACACAGACGAAAAGGGCGATATAAAATTCACTTTCACTTCGCCTGAAGCCCTTACAAAATGGAAATTGCTGATTTTGGCTCATACGCAGGATTTGCAAAGCGGAACGGCAGAATTTTATACTCAAACTCAAAAAGAATTGATGGTTGTTCCAAATCTTCCGCGTTTTTTGCGCGAGGGCGACGAGGTAGTTATTTCTGCAAAAATTAATAATCTTTCGGGTAAAGATATAAAAGGCTATGTAAGCCTTGAAATGAAAGATGACATTACAGGAGAGGTTTTGCCCGAATTTGTTAAGAAAAATGCAAAAGATATTTTTATTGAAAAAGGAAAAAATGCAGAAGCAAGTTTTCGTTTTTCTGTACCCAAAGGCGTTAATATTCTTAATTATAAAATCATTGCTGTATCGCAATCAAACGAATTTTCTGACGGTGAGCAGGGCGTTTTGCCTGTTCTGCCAAACAGAATGCTGGTAACCGAAACGATGCCGATTTTTGCCAAAGAAGGACAGACAAAAACATTCAAACTGGATAAACTTGTAAATAATTCTGCTGCAAGTTCTACGTTGGAAAATTTCAATCTGACTCTCGAACTTACAACAAATCCTCTGTGGCTTGCGGTAATGTCGCTGCCGTATTTGCGCGAATATCCGTATGAATGTAGCGAACAGATTTTCAGCCGTTTGTATGGAAATGTCTTATCAACGTATATTGTAAATTCCAATCCGAAAATCAAAAATGTGTTTGATAATTGGAACAAAGCAGGGCACAATGTTTCGGAACTTGAGCAAAATCAGGAACTGAAAAATATTCTGCTTGAAGAAACTCCCTGGGTACGCGAGGCGCAAAACCAGACCGAACAGCGCAAACGCCTTGCCGTGCTTTTCAATTTGAACAAAATGTCGCAGGAATTTGAGGCAACGCAGCAGAAACTTATTAAGCGTCAAAACTCTGATGGCGGTTTTGCGTGGTTCGACGGTGGGCAATCTTCGCCTTACATTAGCGGACATATCGTTCAGGGATTTGGTCAGTTGCGCAAAATGCTCAGCAACAATTATGACAATTATATCAATGCAAAAATGAAAGACCTTATTAAAAAATCAATACAATTTATTGATAGTGAACAGGTTAAAGCCATAAAGAAACAGGAAGCATATATTAAAAAACACGGAGGAAAAATTGACGGCAAAGATTTTATTCATTATTATTATGTACGCAGTTTTTGGAAAAACGAATTTCCGCTGCCCCAAGAAGCAAAAAAATATTTAGACGATATTAATAAAAGTATTTCGGAATATTTCACAACTTATGATTTGCAGCGCAAAGCAATGATTGCCACTACTTTATGGCGTTATGGATTTTCCGAATCTGCAAAAAAAATTATTAATAATCTCAAAGAAACTTCGGTAGAAGCAGACGAAATGGGCATGTATTGGAAAAACAACCGTGCAGGCTGGCTGTGGTATCAATCGCCTGTTGAGGCGCAAAGTAAAGCGATTGAAGCCTTTGCAGAAATTTCGGCAGAAAAAACGGCTAATATTGAAGAAATGAAAATCTGGTTGATGAAAAATCGCCAAACAAACGCATGGAACAGCACCAAAGCCACCACCGATGCCGTTTATTCGCTGATTACTTTTGGCAAAGATTGGAGCAACGCTGAAGAAGGAGTAAATGTTTGGGTTGGCGATAAGGAATTTGTTTCCTCTGGCAAAGCAAACAATAAAGTCAGCAATAATATTATGAATTCAAGTGAATTTCCGCCAAAAACAGAAGTTTATACCAACGGTTATATAAAAACTTCGTGGGCTGGCAAGGAAATTAGTTCGGAAAAAGGCATTGTAAAAGTTCAAAAAACTTCCGCAGGTACAATGTGGGGTGGTTTGTTCTGGCAATATTTTGAGAATTTGGATAAAATAACGCAGGCAAACAGCAATGTAAAAATGGAAAAATCGCTGTTTATCAAAAAAAATACCGACACAGGACAAAAATTAATTCCAATCTCATCAGATATGCAAGTAAAAATCGGCGATTTGATTACCGTGCGTTTGGTTATCAATGTTGATAGAGATATGGAATATATTCACGTCAAAGATATGCGGGCGGCAGGTTTTGAGCCTGTGAATGTGTCAAGCGGTTACAAATATCAAAATGGCTGCAGTTACTACGAATCTACACGCGATGCGGCGACCAATTTCTTTTTCGAGCGAATGATAAAGGGAATTTACGTTTTTGAATACGATGTCCGCGCCAACAACGCAGGTACATTCTCAAACGGCATTACCACTTTGCAAAATATGTATGCGCCTGAAATGAGTTGTCATTCGCAGGGAATTAAAATAACAATTGACAAAGAACAATAAAAACAAATCTTCCACCTCGCCTCATTTTCTCTTTCCAGAAATATGGGGTGAGGAAGGTTTATTTAAAAATTAATTTATATGAATATAAAAAAACATATTCCTAATGCAATAACCTGCTTAAATCTTTTTAGCGGTTGTGTGGCTATTTGGTTGGCATTTAGGGGCGAGTTTGGCGGTGCATTGGCAGCAATTTTTATTGCTGCGGCGTTCGATTTTTGTGATGGATTTGCAGCGCGGTTGCTTAAAGCATATTCGCCTGTTGGCAAGGAACTTGATTCTTTGGCTGATGTTGTAAGTTTTGGTTTGACTCCCGGAGTGCTGGTTTTTACGCTGCTTTCGTATGCTCAAATACCTGATTTTGTGCGTTTTGCAGGTTTTATCATTCCTGTGTTTTCAGCATTGCGTTTAGCAAAATTCAACCTCGATACGCGGCAGACAAACTCATTTATCGGCTTGCCCGTACCTGCCAACGCGATTTTTTGGGGCGGGGCAGTGTTCGCATTTAACGAAATTCTGATAAATTACTGGTGGCTGACATTAATTCTTGCAGCGGTTTTCAGCGGTTTGCTTGTGGCGGAAATTCCGATGTTTTCGCTCAAAATCAAGGGCTTGGCGTGGAAAGAAAATAAAATTCAGTATATTTTTCTGCTTGGTTGCATTGTGTTGCTGGCTGTTTTTCGCCTGAAAAGCATTCCATTTTTTATTGTCTGGTATATTTTGTTTTCAGTTTTTACCTCACTGAAATTAAAAAACAAATAAAAAATCAGCATCTTTGGAAATGTTACAAAATAATTCAATTTAATATTTGGAAATATTACAAAATAGTTCAATTTAATGTTTGGAAATAATACAAAAATAATTGATTTTATCTTTGTAAATATTACAAAAAGTTGTATCTTTACAGCCAAATTAAAGATGTAATTATATGTTTAACAGGAGAATAATATTGTCATTGCGAGAATGGGCTGATAGTCAATACAGAAAACCACTTGTTTTGAGGGGTATAAG
>WRGS01000137.1 GCA_009787075.1 Paludibacter sp. | reverse complement strand
AAAACCACATCAATTTTTATTCTGCTATTTTTGAGATTTTCTGATTTTGCTGTGCCGCCAGCCATAAACAAAATAAATTATCAGCCCTATCGCCATCCAGATTATCAGCCGCATCCAAGTATCAAAAGGCAATGAAATCATTTGTGCAAGACAAACCACTGCGCCCAAAATCGGCACGAGTGGTACAAGCGGCGTGCGGAACGGTCGGGGCAAGTCGGGGCGTTTTTTGCGCAAAACAATTATCCCTATGCAAACTATTGTAAAAGCAAGCAAAGTGCCGATAGAAACCATTTTTCCAAGAATATTTATCGGAAAAAGCCCTGCAAAAACAGCGCAGCCAATTCCGATAATGATGGTTGTGATATATGGAGTTTTAAATTTTTTATGAACTTTTGAAAAAATCGGCGGCAAAAGTCCATCGTTTGATATTGCAAAGAATATGCGACTTTGCCCGAAAAGCAGCACCATTACTACCGAACTTAAACCGGCAATCGCACCGATTTTTATTAGCGGCGAAAGCCATTTCAGCGAGCCGCCCACAGTATTAATGGCAAGGGCAATCGGTGCGGGAACATTGAGTTCCGTGTATTTTACAATTCCTGTTAGCACAAGAGCAACTGCAATATAAAGCACGGTGCAAATAACAAGCGAAATCAAAATTCCGCGCGGCATATCGCGTTGCGGGTTTTTTGCTTCCTGCGCCGCTGTGGAAACGGCATCGAAACCGATGTAAGCAAAAAACACAATCGCTGCGCCAGAAAGAATACCTGTCCAGCCGAAATTGTCAAATTTTCCTGTATTTTCAGGAATAAAAGGTATCCAATTTTGCGTATCAATAAATGAAATTCCAAAACCAATAAAAAGCAATATGACAATAACTTTTATCAACACAATAATATTATTGACTTTTGCCGATTCTCTAACGCCGAGCACAAGCAGCGTTACAAGAATTGCCACAATAAAAATTGCGGGGAAATTAATTACTGCGCCTGTTAGCACCCAGCCGTTTTCCGTGTAATCTATTGGCGCAGAAGTCATTATTGCAGGAATTGTAATATTAAAATCAGCCAAAAAACTGACTACATAACCGCTCCAGCCAACTGCCACTGTTGCTGCGCCAAAAAGATATTCCAAAATCAAATCCCAGCCCAAAATCCACGCAATAAACTCTCCCATTGTGGCATAAGAATAGGAATACGCGCTGCCTGCAATGGGAAACATTGACGAAAATTCGGCATAACACAAACCCGCCAAAGCACAGCCAAAAGCGGAAATAATAAACGAAATCACAATTGCAGGACCCGCGTGAACAGCGGCAGCATTGCCGGTAATAACAAAAATTCCCGCACCAACAATTGCGCCTATACCGAGTGCAACAAGATTTGTGGCAGTCAAAGTTCGTTTAAGTTCCGAATTTTTGAGTTCTGCCGAAGCAATTTGTTTGGTTTTGAAAAGATGATTCATAATTCAAGTAGATTTTTTTCGTAAAAAAATAAAAAAGAATTTTCAATCAAATATACATTTTTTGCAATTTAAATATCATTCAAAACAACCGCAGCAAATGTTTCCCAACTGTATTTTTCTTTTTTTGTTTTAATATTTTCAATAAAAACTTTTTCTCGTTTCTTTTCAAAAAAATCCTCCAACGCTTCTGCAATTTCCTCAGGCTGCGGCAGGATAACATAACCGACCTCGCCATCGGGCACAATTTCGGGCAAACCGCCAACATTTGTAACCAGCATCGGTTTTTCAAAATGATACGCAATTTGTGAAATGCCGCTTTGAGTTGCCGTTCGATATGGTTGTGCAACAATATCTGCTGCGCAAAAATAATATTTCACCTTATTGGCGGCAATATAATCGGTATGCAAAATAACCTGATTTTCAATATGTAAATCTTTAATTTTGCGGTAATAAATTTCCGCGTCTTCGTAAAATTCTCCTGCAACAAGCAATTTCAAATTCAATTTTCTAACTCTCTCATTTGCAAAGGCTTCGAGCAGTAAATCAAGCCCTTTATAATGTCGAATAAATCCAAAAAACAGTACAACGCGGTCATCTTCGCCTATATCAAGAAATTTACGCGCAATCTGCTTGGACATTCTTTCGCCGTAATTATCGTAAATCGGGTGCGGACTGCATGCTTTTGGCTTGTCTTTTCTGTCAAATAAATTTATTTCGTTAATAACTGATTTTGAAAGAGTTACAAACTTATCAATATATTTTACAAAATAACTTGGTAAAAATTTATCCAAAAAATTCGGCTCGTGCGGTATCATGTTATGTATCAATGCAATACGTTTTATTTTACTTTTTTTTCCAACAATTTTTGCAATAGTGCCGAAACATGGCGCAAAAAACGACATCCAATAACAAAATATCACTGCGTCTGGTTTTTTTCGGCGAATTTCTTTGCCCGCTTTCAGCCAGTTGAACGGATTTATTGAATTGATTTTTCGGACAATTTCTAAATTTTTTGGCGCGGGGTCGGACGAAAATTGCGTTTTTCCGGGAAACAAAAACTTTGGATATTGCAATGTAAATGTCTGAATTTCAACCGTGTGTCCTTCGCGCACAAATTCTTCCGCCAGCCGCTCATTGAAAGCCGCCAACCCGCCACGGTAAGGATATGCAGTGCCAACAATTATGATTTTCATATTACTTTCAATAAAAAAATTATTTGCAAATTTACTGAAAAATATTGTTTTTATATTATTTTTGTGAAAATTTTTATGAAATTACATTTTTTCAATCCAGGACACGAGGCGGCTGTTTCAAACGGTTCGCCATTTTATTTTGCCCCTGCAAATGTACGGCTTATGCAGCGCGAACTTGCGTTTTTACCTGCGTGGTATGCGCAAAGCAACGATTTTGTGCTTGTGGGCAACGATTTTGATTTTTCTTTTTTTGAAAATTTAAAAAATAATTTTCAAAATTTACCGCAACCGATTTCTTTTGACCAAAATTACATTTTAAATTTACATAACAAAAAAACCTCTTTTGAGCATTTGGAGGCTGCTTTGTGGGGGATTTCGCCTGCGGCAATTAATTTTTTTGAAAAAATAAAAACGGAAAATGAAATAGATTTGCAAATTGGGCAGTGGAAAAATGAATTTACCGCGCTTTGCTCGCGGCAGACGGCAAACGAATGTCTGATTTTTTTAAAAAAGAAAATTCCACAAATTGCAGTTGCTGTTCCGCAATTTGTAAATTCGATGCAAACACTTGAAAATGTGATAAATAACTACAAGGGAATGTTGATTGCAAAAAATCCGTTTTCGTCTTCCGGACGGGGCGTTCTGCGGATTGATGCAAAAAATTTCTCCCGTGCAAGTGCGCAAATTATTCATGGCTGGCTGCGCCGTCAAGGTAGTGTTTGCATTGAACCGATGTACAATAAAATTTTAGATTTTGCGATGGAATTTCACTGTCAAGAGAATGAAAATGTAGATTTTGTGGGTTATTCGCTTTTTCAAACAGATAAAAAATGCGCTTATAACGGTAATATTTTAGATTCTCAAAAAAATATCGAAAAAATTATTTGCCAATATATTGATATTGAATTACTTGAAAAAATTAAAATCGAAATTCGATTTTTTTTAAAAGAAAAATATATAAAATATTCTGGATTTATTGGCGTTGATATGTTGATTTATATTTCAGAAAATCAATGTTTTATTTATCCTTGCGTGGAAATTAACATGCGTGCAAATATGGGAATTGTAGCAATAAATTTTGTGGAAAAATATCTTTTTACGGGTAAAAAAGGTCGTTTTACGATTAATTTTTGCAAAAATGAGGGAGAAATTTTTGCAAAGCACTTGCAAATGACAAAACAATTTACACCGCGCTTTGTGGAGGGAAAACTGCGCGAAGGTTATTTGCCGCTTTGCCCGATAAATGCAAGCAGCAAATATTGGGCGTATGTTGTTGTGGATTAAAAAAGCAATTCGCCTTCGTTTTTAATTTTTTTCAACTTTTTCTTTTCTCCGTTCCAATCGAAACTCGCTCTGTGAAAAACAGTCAAGCCGTTTTCTGCGATTGCTTTTCGGTGAGCAGCAGTGGGATAACCCATATTTTTACTCCAATGATAAGCGGGAAATTGCTCGTGAAGTTGCTCCATAAATTCATCTCGGTGCGTTTTTGCAAGTACCGAAGCCGCTGCAATAGTCAAATATTTTCCATCGCCTTTTACAATTGTTTGATGTGAAATATTTTTATATTTTTTAAATTTATTTCCGTCAATAATCAGAAATTCAGGCGTAATCGGCAGAACATCAATGGCTTTGTGCATTGCTAAAATAGACGCATTAAGAATATTTATTTTATCAATTTCATTATTATCAACAAATGCCACCGCCCAGCCAACCGCATTTTGTTCAATTATTCGACGAAGATTGTCGCGCATTTTCTTTGTAAGTTGCTTTGAGTCGGTCAGTTCAGGGCATTCAAAATCTCTTGGCAAAATCACTGCCGCCGCCACAACAGGACCTGCCAAGCAACCGCGCCCCGCTTCGTCGCACCCACATTCCAACGTAAAACCTGAAAAGTTTTTTTCTAAAAGATTTTTCATAAAGCGGTGAATTTTAGTAGTTTCAAGTATTAATGCAACTTTATTTTGCAAAAATAGTAAAACTCGGCTTAACAGTAAAATAAATAAAATTAAAATTATTTTGCGCATATCGAAAATTTTTCGTGCTTTTGCAAAAAGTTTAGTTTATAAACAAAATAATTCAAAAATATGGATAAGTTTATTGTACGTCAAAAGTATTTAGAAGCAGTTAAACCTTATATTGGACAACAAATTATTAAGGTTTTAATTGGGCAACGCCGTGTGGGTAAAAGTTACATTCTATTGCAGACAATAGAAGAAATAAAAGCGCTTGACAATACCGCTAATATACTGTATATCAATAAAGAAGATTTACAGTTTGATAAACTCAAAACGGCAAATGATTTGTTTGAATATGTACAAAACAATACGAAATCTGACGTAAAAAACTATGTTTTTATTGACGAAATACAGGAAATTGCCGAGTTTGAAAAAGCATTGAGAAGTTTGTTGCTTAATCCCATTTACGATTTGTATTGCACAGGCAGTAACGCCCGCATTCTTTCAGGCGAATTGGCAACTTTTTTAAGCGGAAGATTTATTGAAATACCTGTTTACAGTTTGTCTTACAATGAGTTTTGCGAATTTCAAAACTTGGAAAATAACAACGAAACATTACAAAAATACCTGAAATATGGCGGTCTTCCCTACTTAAAACACTTAACACTGGAAGATGAAATTGTTTTCAATTATTTAAAAGGTGTTTATAATACCGTCATTTACAGAGATTTAATACAGCGTTATGAAATTCGGAATACTGCTTTTTTGGAAAATCTTGTGCGCTTTTTGGCTGACAACACAGGACAATTATTTTCTGCAAAAAAAATCAGTGATTCCCTTAAATCTCAACAAATCAATATTGCTGTTTCACAAATCATTAATTACCTTGATTATCTTGCCAATACGTTTTTAATTCAAAAAGTGAAACGAATGGATATTGCAGGAAAGAAGATTTTTGAAATCGGCGAAAAATTTTACTTTCAAGATTCAGGTTTGCGGCATACAATCAATGGTTACAAAGCCAATGATATTGCTAAAATTCTTGAAAATGCGGTGATGGAACATTTACTATATTGTGGTTATGCGGTTAAAATTGGGCAAATCAACAATTTGGAAATAGATTTTGTATGTGAACGTGGCGGTGAAAAACTCTATGTGCAAGTTGCATATATCCTGCAAGATGAAAAAACTATGGATAGAGAATTTGGCAATTTATTGAAAATTAATGACAATTATCCCAAAATTGTAGTTTCAATGGACGAATTTACAGGCAATACTTACGAGGGTATAAAACATTTACACATACAAAAATTTTTGGCAGAATGGAAATAAGCGCAATTTCTCTAATGCAAGCCGCCTTTTGTATATTTGCGAAAAAAACATTACTTTTGGCGCAAATTTTTTTTAAAACAACAAAACTCTAAATTTTAAAATGGATAAACAATTCAAAGAATTCAAGTTTAAACACTGTAAATGGCATTTTGGCGACCGATATGACGGTTGGCGGGTGCGAAATGTTGATACTGTTTTTCAGGTAATTCCGTATTTTTTACGCACGCGAATGGACGCGCAGAATTTTTACAGCGATCGCATTACAATTAATCATCTTGAACAGTTTGTGCAAGACCACAAGGCAGAAATGCCCAATCTTTCGATTATGCATATTTTGATTGCTGCGCTTGTAAGGCTGTTTTCGCAACGTCCAAATTTGAATCGTTTCGTTGTGTGGAACAAAATTTTTGCACGCAATCATTTTAACCTGTCGATTGTAGTAAAACGCTCGCTTACAGATGATGGCGAAGAAACGATGATTAAACCCTATTTTCGTTTGGAAGATACTTTGCAGGACGTAGTTAAGCGGATAAACGAGGAAGTTGAGCGCAACACCAGAATAGGAGAAAAAAACGGTTCTGATGTTGTAGCAAAAACTTTTGGTTTTTTGCCATCGTTTCTGCTTCGTACAGTGGTTTTGAGTTTGTTCTGGTTGGATAAAGTCGGACTTTTGCCGCCTACAATTTTCCGCGTAAGCCCTTGGCACAGCAGCGTTTTTCTGACAAATATCGGCTCTATCGG
>WRGS01000136.1 GCA_009787075.1 Paludibacter sp. | reverse complement strand
AAAAAAAAATGACAAAATTACCTGTTTTTTGAGTAATAATTGAATTTTACTGACAAAATGTCATAATTTTATTATTGGTAAAAAATTTGCAAAGCGGTAAATATTAAAATATTAAGAATATGAATTTGAATAACTTTACAATAAAATCACAAAACGCTGTTGAGCAGGCTATTAACATTGTTCAAGCAAATCGTCAGCAACAGATTGAAACGCCGCATCTTTTCAAAGGAATTGAAAAAGAAGGAGACGATGTGCTGAATTTTCTTTTTGGAAAATTGGGCGTAAATATAAATACTCTTAATGCTGTAATCGACAGTAAAATAAATACTTATCCAAAAGTTTCGGGCGGCGAGCCGTATCTTTCGCGCGAAACTAATGCCGTTTTGCAGAAAGCGATTGATTTGTCGTCGAAGGCGGGCGACAGTTTTGTTTCATTAGAATATATTCTGCTTGCGCTTTTGGTTGAAAAAAACGATATTTCGCAAATTCTCAAAGATGCAGGTATAAGCGAAAACGGTATGCGGGCAGCTATTGCCGAACTTCGCAAAGGGGCAAAAGTTAATTCCGAATCGGCAGAAGATACTTATCAATCTTTGGAAAAATATGCAATTAACCTCAACGAACGTGCGCGTGCAGGCAAACTTGACCCCGTAATCGGACGCGATGAGGAAATTCGCCGCGTACTGCAAATTTTATCTCGAAGAACAAAAAATAATCCTATACTTATCGGCGAGCCGGGCGTTGGTAAAACCGCAATTGCCGAAGGGCTCGCACATAGAATTGTGCGCGGCGATGTGCCTGAAAATTTGAAATCGAAACAGATTTTTTCGCTTGATATGGGTGCGCTTATTGCTGGAGCAAAATACAAAGGGGAATTTGAAGAACGTTTGAAATCGGTTGTAAATGAGGTGATTAAAGCCGAAGGCGAATTTATTTTATTTATTGATGAAATTCATACGCTCGTTGGCGCAGGCGGCGGCGAAGGCGCAATGGACGCGGCAAATATCCTCAAACCCGCTCTTGCACGAGGCGAACTCCGCGCAATCGGGGCAACGACTTTAAATGAATATCAAAAATATTTTGAAAAAGATAAAGCATTGGAAAGGCGTTTTCAGATGGTTATGGTTGATGAGCCCGACGAGGCGAGCACAATTTCCATTTTGCGCGGATTAAAAGAGCGGTATGAAAATCATCACAAAGTTCGCATCAAAGACGATGCGATAATTGCTGCTGTGGAACTTTCGAGCCGATATATTACCGAACGTTTTTTGCCCGATAAAGCAATTGATTTAATGGACGAAGCGGCTGCAAAATTGCGGCTCGAAGTGGATTCCGTTCCCGAAGAACTTGATGTTATTGAACGAAATATCAAGCAATTGGAAATTGAACGCGAAGCCATTAAGCGCGAAAACGACACGGCGAAATTAGAAATTTTAAGTAAAGAAATTTCCAATTTGAAAGAACAAAGCGCATCAATGCGTGCCAAATGGAAAAACGAAAAGGAACTTATTGATAAAATTCAACAGGCAAAAATTGAAATTGAAAATCTGAAATACGATGCCGAACGCGCCGAGCGCGATGGCGATTATGGGCGCGTTGCCGAAATTCGTTACGGAAAAATCAAGCAACTTGAAACGCAAATTGCAGAATATCACAACGAACTTACCGCGCTGCAAGGCAACAACGCAATGATTAAAGAAGAGGTTGACAGTGAAGATATTGCAGATATTGTAAGCCGCTGGACAGGAATTCCTGTGCGCAAGATGCTGCAATCTGAAAAGGAAAAACTGCTACATTTGGAAGCGGAACTTCATAAAAGAGTTATCGGGCAAGATGAAGCGATTTCTGCCGTTTCAGATGCGGTACGCCGCTCGCGTGCAGGCTTGCAAGACCCAAAACGTCCTATCGGCTCGTTTATTTTTCTTGGAACAACAGGCGTTGGCAAAACCGAACTTGCCAAAGCGCTTGCCGAATATCTTTTTGACGACGAAAATATGCTTACGCGCATTGATATGAGCGAATATCAAGAAAAATTCAGCGTTACACGCCTGATAGGTTCACCTCCGGGATATGTCGGCTATGATGAAGGCGGACAACTGACCGAAGCTATTCGCCGCAAACCATATTCGGTGGTGCTATTTGACGAAATTGAAAAAGCGCACCCGGATGTTTTCAACGTTTTGCTGCAAGTACTCGACGACGGGCGGCTTACAGACAGTAAAGGGCGTGTGGTGAATTTCAAAAACACAATAATTATTTTGACTTCAAATTTGGGAAGCCAGTTGATACGTGAAAATTTTGAAAATTTAAACAAAAAAAACCGTGAAGAAACTATTGAACGCACAAAAAATGAAGTTTTTGAACTTTTGAAACAAACAATTCGCCCCGAATTTCTCAACCGTATTGACGAAATTGTTATGTTTGCCCCGCTTAATCAGGCGGAAATCAGAAAAATTGTTAAACTGCAAATTGATGCTGTGCGTAAAACATTGCACAGCAACGGAATAACTATTGAATTAACCGAAAACGTAATTGATTTTCTCAGTGCCGAAGGCTACGACCCGCAGTTTGGCGCACGTCCTGTAAAACGTACAATTCAGCGTTATTTGCTTAATGATTTGTCCAAAAAAATCATTGCAGGCGAGATTGACAACAAAAAGCCAATTCGTATTGACGTTAAAAAAGATGAAATTATATTTGAAAATTAATAATATTTTATTGTATATAAATTCTATTGATAAAATTTTCGATACAATGAAATTTACTTGCAACCAAAATATTAAAGGAAAATTATCAATTATTTTTAAGAGTTAATATTTTCAAAATCATCAAAAAAGAAGTAATTTTGCGCAATATCATTTTAATTTTATGAAACAGACTTACGAACAGTCGGCTGCGGAGTTGGAAAAAATTGTTTCCGAACTCGAAAACGCAAAAGAAATAAATATTGACGAACTCAAGGCCAAAGTAAAGCGTGCGGGCGAATTGCTTACGCTGTGCCAACGCCAACTGCACGACACAGATGCAGAACTCGAAAAAATCTTGGAACAGATTGCATAAAATTAACCCTCTTTATCTTTTATTTTCAGTAAAAGCAAGAGGGTTAATTTCTCACAAGAGAGATTTTTTATTGCTCTTTCCCATGACAATTTTTATATTTTTTCCCGCTACCACAGGGGCAAGGGTCGTTGCGACCGATTTTTGCTTCTGTGCGCCGAATAGTTTCTACTTTTTGCGGCTCGCGGGTATCGCGTCCTGCAACTTGCTGAGTACGAGCGCGTTCTGTTGCCATATCGTCTTTTTGCGTGCGGTAGCGGCTGTAGTCTGAGCGTACAGGCGCTTGTCCGCGCCGAACTTGCTGCGGGTCTTGAACGTGAATTTGTCCGCGCATAAGGATTGACAGCGATTTTTCGTTTATCGAATTTATCATTTCCTTAAACAAACCAAAACTTTCGAGTTTATAAATCAAAAGCGGGTCTTTTTGCTCGTAAGAGGCATTTTGCACCGAGTTGCGCAGTTCATCAAGTTGGCGCAGATGTTCTTTCCATTCATCGTCAATCACATAAAGAAGCGTTTGTTTCTCAAAGGATTTTACCACTTCTTTGGAACTTGAATTATATGCGGCAGCCAAATTTGCAGTGATATTAAAAACGCGCCGTCCGTCTGTAATTGGTACGAGAATATTTTCAAAATCCTGCCCGCGCTGTTCGTACACTTGTTTTATAACAGGATTTGCAACTTCCGCCATTCTGTCTGTTTTGCGTTTGAAATTCTCCATTGCAGCAACGGCAATGCGTTCCGAAAGTTCTTTGAGTCGAATATTTTCAAACTCGCTCTCATTTACAGGACTTTCCATAGCAAAAGTTGTAAGAACATCTTCTTTAAGCACTTCGTAATCATCGCTGTCTTTTGAATTTGCGGCAATATTTTCTGCCGCGTCGTAAATCATATTGGTAATATCAACGCCAATTCGCTCACCCATAAGCGCGTGGCGGCGTTTGGTGTAAATCACCTCGCGCTGTGAATTCATTACATCGTCATATTCCAAAAGGCGTTTTCGAGTTCCAAAATGATTTTCTTCAACTTTCTTTTGTGCGCGTTCAATACTATCGGAAAGCATTTTTGCTTCCAACATTTCACCTTCTTTAAAGCCCATTCTATCCATTAATTTGGAAATTCTTTCCGAACCAAAGAGGCGCATCAAATCATCTTCGAGCGAAACATAGAAAATAGAACTTCCCGGGTCGCCCTGCCGCCCCGAACGTCCACGCAACTGACGGTCAACACGGCGGGATTCGTGCCGCTCTGTGCCGACAATAGCCAAACCGCCTGCATCGCGTACTTCGGGTGCAAGCTTGATGTCCGTTCCACGTCCTGCCATATTCGTTGCAATGGTTACAGTGCCTTTACGCCCTGCATGAGCGACAATTTCCGCTTCGCGTTGATGTAATTTTGCATTTAAAACATTATGCGGAATTTTTCGTCCGTTGAGCATTCGGCTTAAAAGTTCGGAAATTTCTACCGAAGTTGTACCCACAAGAACTGCGCGTCCCTGATTTGTCAAATCTTCAATTTCTTGAATTACAGCGTTATATTTTTCTCTTTTTGTACGATAAATTCTATCTTCTTTATCATCTCTGGCAATTGGTCGGTTTGTTGGGATAACCACAACATCAAGTTTGTAAATATCCCAAAGTTCGCCCGCTTCAGTTTCGGCAGTACCTGTCATTCCCGCAAGTTTGTGATACATACGAAAATAATTTTGCAAAGTAATTGTAGCAAATGTTTGCGTTGCCGCCTCAACTTTTACTTTTTCTTTTGCCTCAATTGCCTGATGAAGTCCGTCGGAATAACGGCGACCTTCCATAATACGTCCTGTTTGTTCATCAACAATTTTTACTTGATTGTCAATTACAACATATTCAACGTCTTTTTCAAAAAGAGTATATGCTTTGAGCAACTGATTTATAGTATGAACGCGTTCTGATTTTATAGAATAATTAAGCAGCAACTCGTCTTTTTTCTGCTGTTTATCGGCAGGAGAAAGCGTTTGGTCTTTTTCCATTTCGGCAATTTCGCCGCCAACATCGGGCAAAACGAAAAAAGTAGGGTCGTTGGTGCTTTCGGTCAAAAGGTCGAAACCCTTATCTGTAAGTTCTATTGTATTGTTTTTTTCGTCAATTACAAAATAAAGCGGTTCAACCGCCTTTGGCATATTGCGGTTGTTTTCCTGCATATAAAACTCTTCTGTCTTCAAAAGTTGCTGTTTTATGCCCTGCTCGGAAAGGAATTTAATCAGAGCCGTATTTTTTGGCAAACCTTTATATGAGCGGAAAAGCGACAGTGCACCTTCTTCCTGCTCTTCTTTTTTGTCCGATTTTAAAAGTCGGCGAGCATCGGAAAGATATTGCGTGGCAAGTTGTTTTTGCTTTTCAACAATCCTTTCCACCTGCGGACGAAAATTTTCAAAAAGTTGGTCTTCGCCTTTTGCAACGGGACCTGAAATAATCAAAGGCGTACGCGCATCGTCAATTAACACGCTATCAACCTCATCGACAATAGCGTAATTGTGCTGCCGCTGCACCAAATCCAAAGGCGAAGTCGCCATATTGTCGCGCAAATAATCGAAACCAAATTCGTTGTTTGTGCCGAAAGTAATGTCGGCAGCATAAGCGCGGCGGCGTTCTTCGCTGTTTGGGCGGTGTTTATCAATGCAATCAACGCTCAAGGAATGAAACATATAAAGCGTTCCCATCCATTCGGAGTCGCGTTTTGCAAGATAATCATTGACGGTAACAACGTGAACTCCATTTCCTGCAAGCGCATTTAAGAAAACAGGCAAAGTGGCAACAAGAGTTTTACCTTCACCTGTAGCCATTTCAGCAATTTTTCCTTTGTGTAAAACAACGCCGCCAAAAAGTTGCACATCGTAATGCACCATATCCCATGTAATCATATTTCCGCCTGCCATCCATTCGTTTTTATAAATGGCAGTATTGTATTCGATACGTATAAAATCATTTTTTGCGGCAAGGTCGCGGTCGAAATCATTAGCAGTAACGCGCACTTCTGCGTTTTCTTTAAAGCGTTTTGCCGTTTCTTTCATTAAGGCAAAGGCTTCAGGCAAAATTATATTAAGTATTTCGTCTGTTTTTTTGATAACTTCTTTTTCAAGTTTATCTATTTCGTCGTAAATTTTTTCGCGCACATCAATTTCGGTCTGCTCAATTGTATCGCGCAGTTCAGCAATTTTGCGCTTATCATCTGAAACATAATCATTTACGCGTTTACGCAATTCCTGTACTTTTGCGCGAAGTTCGTCGTTAGTCAATCCGACAACAGTTTCATATACCTGCTTAATCTGTTCGACAATCGGCTCAATTTCGCGTAAATCGCGCTGTGCCTTATTGCCAAAAACTTTTTTCAAAAAATCGTTAAATGCCATTATATCTTTTTATTATGAAATTTTTAAATTAAAAATTATATTTTCTTTTTTTAGAAAATAGTTTGCAAAGATAGTTCAATTTTTTCGTTTTCAAATAATAAAATTTATTAAAAACATTTGAAGTTGTTGCAAGTGCTGAATGTAATTTTATTTTGCAAAGATATAAAAACAATGGTAATGTTTTTATTATTTATGCGAATCACGGGTTAAAAAAGCCCGTTTTTTATTTAATTTTAT
>WRGS01000135.1 GCA_009787075.1 Paludibacter sp. | reverse complement strand
GGCAACGGAAATAGGTATAAGTCGGATTTGCCGTTGTGGATACAAACTGATACGCTGCATCAGCACTTGAGAAAACAGCAGAAGTACCCGCAGCCCCCGTTATATTGGTATAAGTTGTACCGTTGGTGCTTCTCGCCCACTGATAAGTAAAACTGCCGATGCCGCCAGATGCCGCTGTGCCGAGTTTGATTAATTCTTTAGAACAAAAGGAAACATTGAGCGTTTGGTCGGCATACTGCTTCATATTTATAGGTGGATAAACCGATATATAAATGCTGTCTTTCACAGGAATACCGCAAGTTTCAGGCGTTACAGAAACATAATACCAGCCTGTATTGGTAGTATCCGCATTAGTAATAATCGGATATTGATTGGTAGAAACATAACCGTTTGGTCCCTTCCAATTGTATGTGGTTTCTCCAAGCGTAAGGCAATTTAACTGTATATTACTGCCATAGCAGGCAAGATTGTTAACAGAAAAAACAAGTTCGGCGGTTTCGAGGTCTGCCATAGTTATTTGCTGATTGAAAGAATTACCGCAGCCATCTGTTACACGTACAGTGTAAGTACTGTCCTTGCTGCCATAGTTGAAAGTAACACGCGTAGAGGAACTTACAGGCGATAGCAGCCGCGTTGTATTGGCTTTATTCCACAGTTCGTAAGTATAGGGCGTTACTCCGTTCTTTGCCTGAAGTATAATATTACCCACGCCACCGCCTACACATACGTATGCCGCCGTTTTAGTTAAATCCAAAGCCAAAGGAGCGGCTGTATAAACAATAGTATCTCTTTTCAGATAGCATGTTTGTGTAACGCTTACCATAACCCCAAGTATATAAGTACCCGGCTGGGTTAAGGTAACGCTTCCGCCATCGTTTATAGGGCTTTGGTCATATCCTGTAGGTCCGCTTGCCAAGCGGTAATGTATGGTCGCAGATTTTCCTTCCAAAGTCAATGTTCCTTGAGGCGTTACTTTAAGTCCATTGCAAGTGATTTCTTTTACAGTTTTAAAATTATGCACATCATATACTCCCGGCAGAGTTGCATTATAAACGCCTGTACAACCGCCGCCATAATCTGCACTAATGGTATAATTGCCCGGAGGAGCAGGAACATTAGTAATATTAAAAATATTAGACGAGGATGCCTGTGTATAAGTTCTTGTTCCGAAAGGTGCAGGTCCTGTTATGGTAAATATCGTACCTGCTGGATATTGAATCGAACTGCTTCCTGTAGAAACCTGAATGGCTCCATAGTTTATTTGGCAGTCACCGTAAGTTGACACATTGTAATTTGACATTGTATATGAAGTGGGAAAACTTTTCGTTTTTGTATAAGTGTTGGTATAAACGCCATTGGCAGTAGTGTAATTCGGATAAGTAAATGTAAAAGTATAAGCCTGATTGTAATTCAGGTTAGGAGAATACCAATTATTAGTTGAATTATACAACCGGTCGGTAGTTGCGCGGATAGTATCGTAAGCTACAATAACGCCATTCGTATTTTTAATCGTAACATAAACAGGAAAACAATTTCCATCAGACCAGTAATAATAATTTTGCCAATAACCGCATCCTGCTCTGTCTAATGTATTGTTGTTGGAAACACCTACACGTGATTGAGTCCATGTACCCGTTATTTGATAACCAGAATTGTCTGTATATGTATACCTATATTGAACATCATAATTCAAAGTAAGCGTATCTGTATAAGCGCCAGAAGTCATAATATTTGATTTCTGATTTATAATAGCGCCGTCCGAAGTCCTTGTTATTGTGTATTGCAAAGGATAACACAGCACTCCATTATAATCTGTTTCTATATAATCTCTGCGTTTATAATTATCGCAATTATACTTAATTGTGGTTGAGGCAACAGTAGGAGTATGAATGTAAGTATTATATTTTACATAAACAGAAGGACAGTTTTTCATTCTAATATATATAGACATTTTTGCAGAACTGCCGTAAAAATCTGAAATCTTATTAGGACTTAAATTTAATACATAATTTGCTGATGTTGCTGTAGATGCAGTATACCATGTAGTCCAATTCACAGGCATCTGATTAAGCGGTGCTACGCCTATTTCATATAGAGAATCTCTGTAATACTGATAAAAATCAGGATTTGTAACCGTAGGCGTTGTTATTTGATAAAGATTTATTAAAGCACAACCCGAATTAGTGCCTATATAAGCATGAATATCTGAATAACTCAATCCTGCTGTTGAAGCCTCTCCTTTAGGATTTGGAATAGTATTCAACTCTCCCAGATTCAGACTTACCGCAGCGGTATAGCAGCCATCGTTTATCTGCACAGTATAATTCCCCGCAGGATACAGCCCATTCAAAGTATAAGTATATCCTGCCGTGAGCGAGCCTGTAGCATAGCGAGTAACTCCCACATTCTGCGGAGTTGCAACTCCCGCAGGTGCGGAAACGATTGTAAAAACAGGCGTAGGAGTTTGAGTGCCGTTTTTAAGCAACAATACGATTTTACCCGTAGCACAGCCCGCATACGATTTGCGCGAAGTAGGTGCGGCTGTTCCTGTAGCAGTTCTTCCTGCAGGCACAAACGATGCTACAGGCACAACATAAGTACCACCCACTACTACATTTGTCCTGCTTTTGGTTATGCTTATATTGTTAAATACATCGCAAAACGCCCTTACATTTACAGTATAGGTACCAGGTGGAATGCCTGTAAGCACAGGATTCATAGTTGCAGGCAAAGAAAAGCCTCCTGCTGCAGACGATTGCAGCGAATATTCTATCTGCTGCAGCCCTGCAACATCGCCGCTCAAACTTACAGTAATAACGCCGTTGCTTTGGCATGTAGAGGCAGTTACCACTGTGTTTACCGTAAAATCTCTCACGCTGCACTCTGCCTGAGTTTGAGCATTAACAGTTGATATGCATAGAAACACCGCTATTATTACTAAAAATATATTTAATTTTTTCATTGAAATTTTAAATTAAAATTATTGTTTTTTCATCTTTATCGTATATTTACCCCGCAATACCTGAGTTGGATAATCGGAACTGCCATAAACATAACTGCCAATGGTGATTAAAATATCATCTCCGTTTTGAGCGACTGTTATCGGGCTGGGGATAAAACTGTATTCAAATTCATCGCCATCGAAGTTATCATTGACGTTGTCTGTAAAAAAATCATCATTGATTTTTCTCTCTCTATCGGCTGCAATAAATCTGTTATTGGCAATGAAATACTGCTTGCCGTTGCTGAGCATCACGCAGGAAACTACCTGCCCACCGCCTATTTCGGCGGTTTTAAAAACTGCAACAGGAACAGGGAATAGAAATGGAGGCATTGCCAACTGCGTAGAATCGGTAATATTGTACAAAAAAATTTGCGCCCCCGTACTATTATCAACAGCCTCCACTACGGCAGATTCAAAAGTGTAAACGCCATTAATCCAGCTTTGCTGCGCTTGAGCGTTAATTAAAACACATAAAGCCACGCATAAAATTAAAATTACTTTTTTCATTTTTCAAAAAAGTTTTTTATTTTTCCTGAAACATTATGTTCATAAACGTTTTCTCAGTAACGGTGTAGCCTGATTTCAACTGATAAGTCAAAACCCCCGCCGCGCTTACGGCAACACTCTGAAATACCGTATTATCGTAGTAGATAACAAAATAATTCAGTTTGTCGGCATCAAAAGAATTGAGCGTTGCAGAGGAAAGACTCCTTGCAGAACTGCCTGCAACGGTATATCCGTACTGCTGCTTGTAAATGTTGTACAGATTGACCGTAAAAGTACTACCCGAATAGGAGTAATTCGTTGCATCGGGCATAGTGCTTGGGTCGGTAGGCAGCACTATGGAAGGCATATAAAACTGCGTCTTCACTGCGCTAGCTCCGCCTGTGCCTATAGCCACCCAAAGTCCCGTACCTGAACCGTTGGAAGCGGCTGCATCGTAGTAATAGTAACCCTTTTGCGTTACGTTCTGCGTTTTGGCAGAAGGGGCAGTTACCGCTGATGTTGCAAAGACGATGACTCCATTCTGGGCTGTACCGTATTGGGCGTCTTTGGCTTTAATCTGGTCGCCGGTGAGGCGCGGAGCGATGAGTCCTTCGGCAGTTGTGCCGTCGGTTTTATTGGCTACAACATCAAATGTCGCTGCCGGAGTTTCGGTATTAATGCCTACCTGCGCGTAAGTTTTAAGAGCTGCGCTGCTCATCGTAAGGGCTATTATGCCCGCTAAAATTAACTTTTTGCTTGTCATTTTAATTTAGTTTAATTTAAAATTGTTTTTTTATTTAGAAATTTGTTTTGTTTATTAGCCCGTCAGGGCATTATGTTAATAACCGCAGGCGTTAATCAGTTGGATACCCGAAAAATTTGTTAAAAACTGTTATACAATTTCAGTGTGCAAATCTAAGGGTTAGGACATTAACCGTTAATATCCTAACAGACAAAAAATTGTTGTCTTGAATTGTATCCTATTGATAATCTCTAACGAGCTATTTCTTATCCAAAATTCAGGTTAATATTTCGTCTTGTTCAGCCGCATTACAATGCGGCTGGTTTTAATATTAGGATTTTCAATCTGATTTTATTATTTCACATACAAATGCGATGCTCACACTTGCAGGATTGTAAATCCTGCAAAACGGAGTACTTAAAAAATTTTATTTATCAGTCATTGCGACTGCGATGAACGAAGCAAAAAACAATCTAAAACGTTGATAGTTAAATTGTTAAAGTCCTACGGACTATTACTTTATGCTTACAAGTTTTATATTAGATATTATATTGATTAGAGTTTAAACTCCCTGATTATCAATTTGTTAAAAACACAAAAGTTGCTTATTCTATATAATCTCTATTGATATTAATGCCCTAACGGTCAAAAATATTAATTTTCGTGCTTTCGCCCTCATAATGACGTTTTGAAAAATTTCCTTGAATTTAAAAATCAGGAATTTTTAAAAGCCATGTCATGTCAATGACGCGGTTTCAACAATTTGTAGTAGTAGGAGGAGGCAAATTGCCTTGAGCGCAGGCAAAACTGCCGTTTGATTGCAAGGCAAAATTATTGTTTGCAAAATACTTTGATGTGAAATCAAAGATTGTAGTAAAAAATATTTGAGTGAAATTTTGACAAAATAATTTATGGCTATGATTGCTTTGCACAGGCAAAACTGCATTGCTAATCATACAACCGCTTATAAACGCTACGCCGCCAAAAGGTGAAAGCGGAGAATAAACGGTTTCTTTATGTGTTTTTTTAATTTTAACGCCGCTTTTTTCAATTGTTGTTTGCTGGAAATCAGAATTTTGAGCAAGCGTCCTGTCTGGTTTTATGTACGCAATTTCAGTTTTCCTTTCTTTTGAATAAACAAAAGAAAAATCTCCATTAATTAAAGCGGCGTTGAAAATTGCAGAATTATTGCCTATAAAGACAGTTTCTTCGTTTTTGGAAACGTTTGCTGCAAGCGTTTGCCATTGCAGGGCAAAATTCTGATTTTCATAATTTTGAACAACTGCCATGTCGGATTTAATATCCGCATCTGCAGTTTTCCTTTCTTTTGAATAAACAAAAGAAAAATCTCCATTAATTAAAGCGGCGTTGAAAATTACAGAATTATTGCCTATAAAGACGGTTTCTTCGTTTTTGGAAACGCTTGCGGCAAGCGTTTGCCATTGCAGGTCAAAATTCTGATTTTCATAATTTTGAACAACTGCCATGTCGGATTTAATTTCTGCATCTGCAGTTTTCCTTTCTTTTGAATAAACAAAAGAAAAATCTCCATTAATTGCCGAAGAATTGGAAATTATCGAATTATCGCCTACAAATACAGTCATTCCACCTTGCGAAACGTTTGGCGCAGAATTTTGCGCCTGAACATCAACTAACGACAACTGCAATACGCTCAAGCCCAAAAACGCCATAGCCAACTTGCCTTGAACATCTTTGAACAAAAAACGCATAATTTTCATAAAACGAGCGCGAAGAATATCGGAAAATTTTACAGGCGAAATGTTATTGGATATTGCTAAATGAGAATATAAACAATCAAAATTCAGCGTGTTCCGCACTGAATTACGTAAAAGCAACAATTTCATATTGTCTGCAACAGTCATTTTAGTAATTAATTTAGTTTTAGTTTCAAAAATTCAAATTTTTCATTTTGCAAAGCGTAAATGCTATCGGCAAATCTGTATCAAAAGACATTTTTACGCATTACAGCCTTTTCTAAAATACAGTTTTTTGCCGTAATTTTACACACAGGCTTTCTTAAAAGTTCTTCTTTATTTGTAAATTTATTTACAATAATATTTACTTTTTGTTGATTAAATTTAAATATTTTTTGTCATCTTGTTTTTTCAAAAAATAGAGGATAACCCTCGCTGTCTTTAAAATAAGCGACATCACATCACTATGCTGCTTTTGTCGTATTTAAAAGACGTAGCAAAAATAGAGTATTATTTTGTAATAACAAAATAAATTAAAATAAATATCTAAACTTTTAACTTTTATTGTTATTGTTTAACTTTTTATTTATATGGATATTACTGCAAATCAGCGACTTAAATTATTTATAAAGTCAATGAAAATAAGCCAATCCAAATTTGAAAAGA
>WRGS01000134.1 GCA_009787075.1 Paludibacter sp. | reverse complement strand
CAGAAATGCGCACAAAAGTTGCGCTTTTTTGCAATGTTGAGCCTGAGGCGGTGATGCAAAGTATTGACGTGCCGACAATTTACCGCGTTCCTTTGAATATGCAAAAGGAAAAACTTGATGAAGTAGCATTGCAAAAACTCGGTTTCGACCTTGCAAAAACGCCCAAAGCCGATATGGAACAATGGATTTCGTTTGTTGAAAAACTTGAAAATGCAAAAAAAGAAGTTCATATTGGGTTGGTTGGCAAATATGTGCAACTGCCTGATGCCTACAAGTCAATCATTGAATCGCTTATTCACGCAAGCGCATACAACAACCGAAAATTGAGATTGGAACTTATTCTCTCCGATAAAATTACAGAAGAAAATATAGGAGATAAACTCGCTAATTTACAGGGAATTATCATTGCTCCTGGATTTGGGCAGCGCGGAATGGAAGGAAAGTTTATCGCAATAAAATATGCACGCGAACACAATATTCCATCTTTTGGAATTTGTATCGGAATGCAGGCAATGTGCATCGAATTTGCGCGAAATGTGCTTGGCTACGCCGATTCAAACAGCACCGAAATTGATTCTCATACAACTCACAATGTGATTGATATTATGGACGAGCAAAAAAATATTCTCAATCTTGGCGGGTCGATGCGGCTCGGAGCATATAAATGCCGCCTGAAAAAAGGTACGAAGGTTTTTTCAATTTATGGAAAAGAAAATATCAGCGAACGGCATCGACACCGCTTTGAATTTAATAATAATTACAAAGAAGAATTTGAACGTAATGGAATGATTTGCAGCGGTTTAAATGCAGAATCCAATCTTGTTGAAATTATTGAACTTAAAAATCATCGCTGGTTTATCGGTGTGCAGTTCCACCCTGAATACAGCAGCACGGTAGTACGTCCGCATCCGCTTTTTGTGAATTTTATAAAAGCGGCGATTGGGGAAAGTTAAAAAAAGTATGAATTTTGATTCTGATTTATTGAATTTAAAAATTTAAAAAATAATAAGATATGAAACGTTTATTTTTTTCTATTGCTTTAAGTATAAGTGTTTTAACAAATATTTTCGGACAGTTGAATTTGCCGTTTTCGCACCCAGATGCGCTGTTTGTGCAGGCAAAAGAATTTTTTGCCGAACAAAAATACGCTGCTTCGATGCGTTATTTTGAGGCTTTTTTGGCTCAAAATCCTGCTGCTGACCAATCGCAAAGGCTTGAAGCCGATTTTTATATTGCTGCAAATGCGTTTTATTTGCAGACAGATAATGCCGAAAACCTGCTTGACTCGCACGTGGCAAAATATCCGAACACGCCTTTTGCCGACCGCGCCGACTTTATGCGCGGGGTGATTGCCTTTTCACAAAAGCGTTATAAAGATGCGCTTGCAATGTTTCAAAACATTGATGACAACCAACTTACCGAATATGAACAGGTTGATTTGAATCTTTATAAAGGATATTGCTTGATAGAAACTCGAAATTTTGAGCGGGCGCGAACAACTTTTTTGCAACTCAAAAAAATGAACACGCGCTACAACAACGCCGCAACTTATTATTACGCTTATTCCGAATATATGCTTGGCAATTATGATGCGGCATTGCCTGATTTTCAGGCGATTGCAGATATTCCGCAATACGCAAATATTGTCCCTTATTATTTGACGCAAATTTATTATTCAAAAAAGAATTATGTTAAAGTAAAAGAACATGCCGATTATTTATTGAAAAATAATAGTGAAAACCTGAATAATGCAGAAATTTATCGTATTTTGGGAGAAATTGCTTTTGAAGAAAAAAATTATACATCTGCAATTTCAAATTTAAAAAATTATGAAAAACTTTTTCCGCAAGTGCTGCGCAACGATATGTACATTTTAGGTTTAAGTTATTATAATACAAAAAATTATAAAGACGCTGCAAATTATTTATCGAAAGTTACAACCGAAAAAGACAGCATTGCCGAAAATGCATATCTTTATTTGGGCAATGCTTATGTGCATCTGGGCGACAAAAACAACGCGCGAATGTCGTTTCAAGCGGCTTTGACAACAAATTTCAATGCAGCAGTGCGCGAAGAGGCGATGTTCAATTACGCACTGACAACCTATGAAACCACACCCGGACTTAACTCTGCTCAAACAGCCAAAAGCACAGCCATTTTCGGAGAATCAATCAAAGCATTTGAAAATTTTATACAGAATTTCCCAAAATCCAAACATATTGATGAAGCATATAACTATTTGTCGTCCATATATTTATCAACTCAGGATTATACGGCGGCTTTAAATTCTATCAGTAAAATTCAAAAACCAAACACGCAAATACTTGAAACAAAGCAATATTTGTATTATCGTTTGGGAATTATCGATTTCAATCAAAATAAAATTGATGCGTCAATTGAGAATTTTACCAATGCAATAAATACTACATCAGCAGGCAAATATGCAGCGGAAGCATTGTTTTGGCGAGGTAACTCCTACTACAAACAGGAAAAATACAGTGAATCGGGAAAAGACTTTCAAGCATTTTTTGCAAATGCAAATTCCAAAAACAGCGAAAACCTGACGGCAGCCAACTACAACTACGCTTACGACTTTTTTGCACAAAAAAATTATGCGCAGGCAAAAGAATGGTTTTTGAAATATGTAAATGCTGAAAAATCCAAAAAATCAAACACTTATGCCGATGCGCTCAATCGCATTGGCGACTGTTTTTTCTCCGAGCGCGATTTTGCCAAAGCCGACAATTACTACACGCAGGCAGCCGCAGCAAATGCTTCTCAAGCCGATTATGCAATGTTTCAGTCGGGTTATGTTAAAGGATTGCAAAAAAATTATGATGGAAAAATTTCGCAACTCAATGAATTGATAAAAACTTTTCCAAATTCTGAATATGCGCCGCAGGCAATGTTTGAAACCGGACGCGCTTATATTATGAAAAATAATAATAATCAGGCAATTAGCACTTATAATAATTTGATTCAAAAATATCCGAATTCACAAATGGCTCGCCGAGCGGGGTTGGAAATCGGAATGATATATAACAACGAAGGGAAAAGCAACGAGGCAATAACTGCTTACAAATCAGTAATTTCCAAAAATCCAGGCAGCGAAGAAGCATACGCTGCACTTGGAGCATTGGAATCACTTTATATTGACCAAAATAATACGCAAGCATATCTCAACTACGCCGCCACGCTTGGAGCAATGGGTAAACGCACCGAACATTATGCCGACAGCATTTCGTATTTAGCCGCTGAACGTCAATATATTAGCGGAAATTTTGAAAAAGTAATTCCTTCGCTCAAATCTTATTTGCAAAAATATTGCCCCGGCGGACGCGACTGCATAACCGCCCGTTATTACCTCGCCGACAGTTATTATCAAATAAAAGATAAAGAAAATGCTTTGCGCGAATTTGCCGAAATTGCCAACGGCAGCATAACAAAATATACTGAAACCGCAGTAATGCGTTGTGCTGAAATCACTTACGACCAAAAGAATTTCGCACAATCGCTCGCATATTTCAAAAAATTACTGACTTTTGCTCAAACAACAGAAAATAAAAACGCCGCACGATTGGGCGTTTTGCGATGCAGTTTTTTCACAAACGACTATCAATCAACAATTTCCACAGCCAACGAAATTATTTCCGACAATTATTCTTCTGAAAATACGAAAAATGAAGCGCGTTTTGACAGAGCGAAATCGTACCTCGCTACCAATCAATCAGATAAAGCAGTTGATGATTTGAAAATTTTGGTGCAAAATCCGCAAACTGAAAGCGGTGCAGAAGCAAATTTTTTATTAGCACAATATTATTTCAGTAAAAAACAGTTAGATATTTCAGAAAAAACCATTGAAAATTTTATTGGCAAAGGCACGCCTTATCCTTATTGGCTGGCGCGTGCAATGGTGTTGCTGGCAGATATTAGTGTTGAGCGCAAAGACGATTTTCAGGCAAAACAGTATTTGCTCTCTTTGCAGCGCAATTACACCGCCCAAGATGACGTTCAACCAATGATTACCGAACGTCTTGCAAAGATTGAGCAACGAGAAAAAGCAAAACTTGTAAAATAAATTTCAAATTCAAAAATTTCAAACTAAATTTTAAGAATAAAAATTTTTATGAGTAAAATAGGAATTATTATAGAACGCGAATACAAAGCGCGGGTAATGAAAAAATCATTTATTATCATAACGCTGATAATGCCTTTGCTGATGGTGCTTCTAATGATTGGACCAACGTTGTTGACAAACATGAGCAATTCAGGCGAATGTAATATTACGGTGATAGACCAAACAGGACTTTATCGTAATATATTGAGAGACAGTACAAAATATCATTTTATTTTTGCCGACCAAACGCCCGAAGAGATTCGCGCAATTCAGAAAGACAAAAACGCAATAACTGCGCTGCTTATAATTACAGACACTTTGACAAAAAATCCGAATGCGGCAACGATGTTTTCATACCAGCAAATTGATATGGAAACGAAAAACTACATTATAAATTTGCTTGATAAATACGTGGAACACGAAAAACTTGCGGCATACAACATTCCTAATATTAAGCAAATAATAGCAGATTCTAAAGCAAATATCGACATAAAAACAATCCGCTGGAGCGACGACGGCAGCGAGCGTGTCGGTTCATCGGAACTTGCGCTTGTGCTGGGAATGATTATAACTATACTGATTTTTATATTTATAATGAGTTACGGCACTCAGGTGATGTCAGGCGTTATTCAGGAAAAAACCAACCGAATTGTTGAAGTGATTGTGTCGTCTGCAAAGCCTTTTGAGTTAATGATGGGCAAAATTATTGGCGTGGCATTAGTCGGGCTGACGCAAATGCTGATTTGGGGAATGCTTATCGGCGTACTTTACGGCACGTCAATGGCGATAATGTCGCCGCAAGTTTTGCAGCAATCAACCGAAATAACCGCTGCAATGAGCAACGGACAAATAGCCGCAGGAAATCAAGATATTATGGGCGAAATTTTCGGCGCATTGCAGGGAGTGAATTTTATGCAAATAGGCATTTTGCTTGTAATATATTTTCTTGGCGGTTATCTGCTTTACGCATCGCTTTTTGCGGCAATGGGTTCGGCGGTGGATAGCGAAACCGACACACAGCAATTTACTATGCCGTTTACAATGCCTCTGTTTTTTGCTATGTATGCAGGAATTAGCGCATCGCAACATCCTGACTCTGCGTTGGCGTTTTGGACTTCGATAATTCCTTTCACTTCGCCTGTGGTAATGATGGCGCGGCTGCCATTCGGAGTTGATATGTGGCAAATTGTGTTATCGGTGGCATTGTTGGTGTTGTCGTTTTTGGGCTCAACGTGGATAGCAGCAAAAATTTACCGCACAGGAATACTTATGTACGGCAAAAAACCTTCGTGGAAAGAATTATGGAAGTGGCTGAAATATTAATTATTTTAACACTACAAATCCTGCACAACTGCAACAAATTATTTTTTTACAATACTGCGCAAAAACTCAATTTCGGTTTTCAAATGAGCAATTTCGTTTTGCAGACTTTCCATAAAATTTTGTGTTAATTCTTTGTTCTCTTGATAATAGTTTTCAAATTCTTGATGACCAATAAAAGTTGCATTGTCATTGTTTGTTTGATGATATACGTGGCTTGCTTTTTCGTCAAGCAGTTCGCTTGCAGAAGTCTTAAGAATTGCTGCAATTTGCACTAAACGCTCAACGGATAATTTGCATTGATTGGTTTCAATTTTTCTGTATGCAGTGTGCGAAATTTGAAGTTCGTCAGCCATATTTTCTAACGACAAACCGCGTTCTTTACGAACATCACGAATTTTTGTGAGAAATTTTTCCATAAAAGTTTCATTTTTAAAGCGCAAAAGTACATATTTATGCTAAAAAGTTTCAAAATATTTAAGAAATTCATTATACTTTTGTTGCGTCAAAAAGATTTGTTGGCATTACAATGAAACGACTTATTTACATATTATTTCTGCTTTTGAGCGTACAGATTTACGCTCAAAATTACTCTGCAAAATCAAATCAAAACGACAGTTCGCAGAAATATTATGACATCGCTTTCAACGAAATTGCCGCAATGCTTGACGGCAAGCAATCATTGAGCATTGCTCGCGCTGTTTTCCTCGCAGAATGGGCGTATCTTGAAGGGAAACCAAATTATCAGGCATATTGCGACACAATAAAAACTGCTGCAACTTTTATCCAAAAATTCATAAAAGCCAATCAGTTGGAAAAATACAAAACAGGCAAAAATATGGCGCTTGTCGAATATTTTTTTAATCCATACTCAGGAAATGCTTACAAATCATTCACTTACGATTTTAAAGACGACGGCGGCGCAGAAGATTTTACAAAACAATTTATAACCAAAATAATACCTGTCTTGCCAAGCGCAATAACCTATTGACGGTGCTTTTTCAGAGTCAGTTTTTCCAACTTTATTACGCCTCGCACGCACCAATCTGCATATTTCAACAGGTTTTGAGTCAATACAATAAGTATCTTCAAACTCGTCTATATCTTTCGCAATACACTTGCGATTTTTTTCTTTTAATCCAAA
>WRGS01000133.1 GCA_009787075.1 Paludibacter sp. | reverse complement strand
AAAAATCCTGAAAGATTTAAAAGACGATGGTTGGTATCTTGTCAATTATGAAGGAAGTCACAAACAGTTCGAACACCCAACGAAGCCGGGAAAAGTTACGGTAAACGGAACGCCATCAACAGATTTTTGGGGAAAATTATTAAAAAGTATTGAAAATCAATCAGGGATAATTTTTTAACCTTGATTTAAAACAAATAAAAATATGGAGAAAGTAGTTGTAAATGTAGGAAAAACGCCCAATGGATACAGTGCAAGCATTGATATATTACCCAGTTGGGTAGTAGGAGTGTCAGGCTCTTTTGACGATTTAAAAAATGAAATAGCAGAGAGCATTACGATATTTATCAAATGGGCAAAAAAAGATGGCGATAAATATCCTGCCGTATTTGATGGCGAATATGAATTTGAATACAAATTCGATGTAGAAAGTTTGCTTTATTGCTATGAAGGCATCTTTACCCGCACAGCAATTTCACGGCTCACAGGAATAAACCAAAAGCAACTTGGGCATTATGCGCGTGGTCGTTCCCACCCCCGCGCTGCTCAACGAACAAAAATAGCGTCTGCTCTGCATAAATTAGGCAAAGAACTTGTGTCTGTCTCTGTTTAGGTTTTTCGACAAAACTGCGTTTGAGGCAGCAACCCGCATTTTTCGGCGGGTTTTTTATGTTTATTCGATGTTTTTTAATTGCTGTCTGCCTGTTCTATCTCTGTTTATTCCTCTGACGCTTTGGTTGTCAAGCGGTGTTGTGTCATTTCGCTGCGGCGTTAAAGAATTGGATTGGTTGCTGTCGCTGCTTTGACGCTTGCCTGACGAATTGTCGGCAGTATTGTCCGATGCGGCAATTCCAATGGCGGTTTTGTTTTGGGTATTGCCGAGCATTTTTCGCTCGGTATTTTCGGGCGTGCGGAAAACATCTATCGGACTGACGGGTTGCTGATTTTCTGCCCAAAAAAAGTTTTTCAAATATAAATCACCGCCCGAAAGTTGCCCAAGCGGAAACATTGACCCTTGCGAAACAGTTGTCAAAATTACTCTTTCAATTTTTTTATCTTTAAAAAACATATTGACATAACTGCTTTGCGATTTGTTCAATCCAATCATCGTGCTGTCGGCATCGTCAATGGGCAAATAAATTGTTTCGGCATTTCCATTTACAAAAACGTGCCGCAATTGCCCGCTGTCCAAATTTGCAATGATTTCCTTTCCTGAAACTTGATTGAAATACTGCTCATCGTTGGTTTTTTGCGACATTATTGCATCGCGAATAATCTGTACTCGCTCTGCCTGTTTGTTTTTTGTAAAAATATGAATTTCATTGCCCGAAACCTGATTTTCCTGCGCCCAAACCACAGGCAAACCGTATAAATTGACCACAGAATCGCGCGTGGAATAAGTTAGCGAATCGGCAATTCCCTGAATGTCAGAACGATACATTCGCACTTGATGATATGCAAAAGCCATATTGTAAGAAGAATCCCGCTCAATTTTAATTGTATCAGTTAAAACAATAGTATCCTGCTGAATTTTAAGAGAATCGGTAAAAATCACAGAATCGCGTTTGTTTAATTTAATATAGGTAAAAACAAATTTTTCTTTTTTTGTTTCAAGCGTATCTGCGTGAATATATGCGCTTTCGGCATCTTTCCAATAAATCAGAAGAGCCGAATCGGTTGCAAAACCGTATTCTGTCGAATCGTTATAAAAAACGTAATCGCCGCTGAGGGTAGTTCCCTGTGCGCTGTCGGTCAGTTCCACTTCCGAAAATCCCTCACCGACATTTTTATGTTTGTCGTAAAAAATTGTGTCGCCGACAAGCGTTTTTCCGCTTTTATTAACAACCCGCGAGCGATTGAGCAACATAGATTGTTCATTTTCAGTATTATACCAGCCTTTTGTAGAATAAATATCAGTTTCTTTTTTGTAAATAATATGCGTTGGTCCAACAATATCGGCAATGTGCGTGCGCGTGTTATAAACCAGCGTATCGGAATTCATTACAAAATCCGGATTTACAAGATTAACATTTTTGCGAAAAACGGCGATTTCCGTTGTTGTAGAATATTGCCCCCAAAGCGATGTAAGCGTATTTCTGTCGTCTTTTATTTTTCCGCCTGTAAAATAATAAGCCAAATTTGTATTTCTATCGTAGTTCAAACTGTCGGTTGTCAGCACTGCACGGCGATTAACAAGCCGCACATTTTCACGCAGTTGCGCAAGCCGCGTATTTCCATCGTAATAAAGATAATCGCCATAAATAAAAAGCGTGTCCGCCTGAATTATCCGCACGTTTGAAAAAGCGTCAAGCGAATTTTCCTGTTTATAAAAATACGCGCTATCGCAATACATAATGGCGTTGTCGTGCTTAAAACTCACATTTCCGCGCATAAGTTGAACTCCGGGCAGGTTTTCTTCATCTCCGATAACAAAATCGGCGTGCAGCATTTCCACCATTTGGCGCGCACGAACAGGTGAAGAAATAATCGGCTTTTGGACAGGTTTAGCGGCGGTTTTTTGTTGCGGAGCGATTGAGAATTGCACTTCTTTTTTCAATTTTCCACGTACAGGCGGTTGTTGAGCAAGAGCAAAGCCCGAAATCAACAAAACAGCGATTAAAAAAAAAGTATTATATTTTATTTTTCTTATAAAATTCATTAAACAATATAAATAAATCAAAAATCAGTTCTCAGGCGCGAAGCAGGAATATTCAACTGTTCGCGATATTTTGCAACTGTCCGTCGGGCAATTTGATAACCGCATTTTTTCAGATAATCGGCAACTTCATCATCGTTCAAAGGATGGCGTTTATCCTCGCTATCAATACATTCCTGCAAAATTGTTTTAATTTCGCGTGTTGAAATTTCCTCCCCCTGTGCGTTCAAAATTGATTCGGAAAAGAAATATTTTACAGGATAAATTGCGTATTCGGTTTGAATATATTTACTGTTGCTCACGCGTGAAATCGTAGAAATATCATAACCTGTAATATCTGCTATATCTTTGAGAATCATTGGTTTGAGAAACGATTCGTGTCCTTCGATAAAAAATTTGTACTGAAATTCCACAATTGCCGTCATTGTAACCAAAAGCGTTTGCTGGCGTTGTTTGACCGCATCAATAAACCATTGCGCCGAATCCACTTTTTGTTTGATAAACATAATTGCATCTTTCATTTCGCGCGTTTGATTTTTTTTGTTATTATGAAAATCATTTAACATATTTTTAAAATTGGCATTGATGTGCAATTCGGAAATATTATTTTGATTAAGATGTACGGTCAGTTTTCCGTTGTTGTTTTCGAGCGTAAAATCGGGAATAATTGTAGTTTTTGTGTGTTCAAGCACATCGCCGCCCCAAGTATTTCCGGGTTTTGGATTTAACTTAACTATTTCTGCGATAACGTTTTTCATTGTTTCTTCGTCAATATCCAAACTACGCTGAATTTTTTCGTAATGTTTTTTTGAAAATCCTTCAAAATAATCTGAAATAATTTTTTGTGCATATTTTACAGTGTCGGTTTGCGGCTTGCGTACAAGTTGCAGCAGCAAACATTCCTGCAAAGTTTGCGCGCCAACGCCTGCAGGCTCCAAACTTTGCACCAGAGTTATCAGCCGTTTAATTTCTTCTTCGGAACATTCCACATTTACCTGAAACAGCAAATCATCAACCATCACATCAGGTGTGCGGCGCAAATATCCTTCATCGTCAATATTTCCGATAATATAAAGAACTATATTTCGCTCGCGCTCATTAAGTTGCAAAAATCCTACCTGCTCGTCTAAATATTCTTTAAAAGTTATTCCAGCTGAAATTGGAATTTCTTCTTGCTTTGCATCGCGGTCTAAATTATTGATTTTAAGACGATACGCAGGCACATCATCGTCCATTCTGTCGTACTCGCCATAATCGTAGTCATCAGCATTTAATTTAACATCTTCGTCTTCAGAATCAGAATCGTCATAATTATTTTCTTCATTATCAGATGTTTCCATTGTTTCCTTTTGGTCGTCGTCCTGTTTTGCGATGTCGTCAATGGAGGTAGTATCTGCCAAAGAATCAAAATCTTCTTCAAGCGCAGGATTTTCTTCCAATTCCTGACGAACGCGTTCTTCCAGTTCAAGGGTTGTTGCCTCAATAAGTTTTATCGTCTGAATTTGCGAAGGCGACAGTTTTTGCTGTAATTTTTGTTGCAGTTGTTGCTTTAACATATACAAAAGAAACTTTCTCTTACTCTATTTACCTTAAAATTAGAATGCAAAAGTAATTTTTTTAATTGAAAAAAAAAAATTTGTCTTACTTTTGCATAAATTTACAGGGAAAAATGACAATTCTACTACAGCAAATACTTGTTGGTTTGATATTTTTTGCCGTAATAATTTTTATTTTATATAAAATTTATATATTTTTCAATAAAAATAAAGGCAAAAAAAACGCTATGCCACACAATTGCGAAAATTGTGCAGGTTGCGGTTTGAAAGAACTTATGCAGCAAAAGCAACAGGAAAACTGCGGCAATTTTACAGAAAAAACGCACAGAAGATAAACTTTAACAAAAATCTTTGCTTATAACCTGAATTTTGGATAAAAAATAGCCCGTTATGGCTTATACATCAATAAATTATGAAATTTATTATCCAAAACTCAGGTTATTAGAACAACATAACGTTAGGTTATTTTTTAAATTATTTTAAAGAAAATTTTTACTCTCTTGCAGAAAAACGGCACAAATATAAATACTGTTTATATGAAAAAATATAGAAAAAAATTATAATTGCGCGTGTGAACAGCAGCAACAATCTATTGAAAATCAATATTATATATTGCTTCCTACTTCGTTCCTTGCAGTTGCAATGACATAAAAACAGGATTTTTATAAATCCCCTAAATTTATTCCGCTCTTGTTTTTCTTTTTAGTTCAAAATCGCGTCCCAAGTATTTTTCGCGCACAATGGGATTTTCTGCAAGTTGCTGGGAAGTTCCCTGATACAGAATTTTTCCTTCAAAAAGCAGATATGCGCGGTCGGTAATCGAAAGTGTTTCATCAACATTATGGTCGGTTATCAGAATTCCAATATTTTTATCTTTCAAATGCCAAACGATGTCCTGAATATCCTGAACGGCAATCGGGTCAACGCCGGCAAAAGGCTCGTCGAGCATAATAAATTTCGGCTCAATGGCAAGGCAACGCGCAATTTCCGTTCTGCGCCGCTCGCCGCCCGAAAGTCTGTCGCCAATATTACGGCGGACGTGCTCCAAATTAAATTCTTTAATCAGCAATTCAAGTTTTTCCTTTTGATATGCGCGTGAAAATTTTGTCATTTCCAATACCGCTTTGATATTATCTTCAACGGTCATTTTGCGAAAAACAGACGCTTCCTGCGCTAAATAACCGATACCGCACTGCGCCCGCCGATAAACAGGAAATTTTGTAATTTCCATATCGTCAAGAAAAATTTTGCCTGAATTGGCTGTAATTAAGCCTGTTGTGATATAAAAAGTTGTGGTTTTTCCCGCACCGTTCGGTCCGAGCAAACCAACAATTTCACCCTGCTGCACGTCAATGGAAACATCATTTACAACAGTTCGTTTGCCATATTTTTTGTATAAATGTTCGGTGCGAAGTATCATTTAATTGAAAATTAAAAGTGCAAAGATAAGAGTTTTTTGTATAAAACAACTACCTTTGTACTTAAAATAATAAAATTATAAATGAATAATATTTTACTTGGAAAAACTCTCGAAGAACTGAAATCCTGCATTTCATCGCTACAAATGCCCGCTTTTACCGCAAAACAGATTGCCGAATGGATTTACAAAAAACGCGCAATTTCTTTCGATGAAATGACCAATATTTCATTAAAGAACAGAATTTTGCTTGCCGAAAATTTTGAAATCGGGCGCAATGCGCCTGCAAATTGTCAGGAATCGAAAGACGGAACGAAAAAATATCTGTTTCAAACATCTGAAATTCAATTTGTTGAAGCGGTTTATATCCCCGAAGAAGAACGCTCGACGCTTTGCGTTTCTACACAGGCGGGCTGCAAAATGAATTGCCGTTTTTGTATGACAGGAAAAATGGGCTTTGTTGCAAATCTCAATGTTTCAGATATTTTAAATCAAATTTTTTCTATACCTGGAAGCGAGAAACTCTCTAATATTGTGTTTATGGGAATGGGCGAGCCGCTTGATAATCTCGATAACTTGCTGAAAACCATTGAAATACTTACTTCCGATTACGGACTTGCGATGTCGCCGCACAGAATTACCGTCTCTACTATTGGCGTTGTCGGCGCAATGAAAATTTTTCTCGAAAAAACCAATTGTCATCTTGCCGTGAGTTTGCATTCGCCTTTTCCTCAAGAACGGCAAACGCTTATGCCTATTGAAAAGGTCTTTTCTACACAAAAAATTATTTCGGAACTTCGGCAGTACGATTTTTCACATCAACGGCGGCTTTCGTTTGAATATATTATGTTTGCGGGCTTAAATGACGATTTGCAGCACGC
>WRGS01000132.1 GCA_009787075.1 Paludibacter sp. | reverse complement strand
AACGGGCGGTTTGGCGCAAGCGGGGGCGTGGCTCGCCCGAAAGTTTGTGCAAATTTGCAAGTTTTGCGCCCGTCCGAGCGGCAGTGGAAGCCCCGCCACTGCGCCAAGCCGCCGGGACGTTAGGCAAAAATAACTAACGATATTCAAAATTTCCCACAATTATAAAATATTTCATCATTTCATTTGTCTTTACAATTAGATAAAATTTTTTAATAATTTAAAATAATATGAGAAAAAAACATTTTTTAGGAAAGTTTATTTTAGTGATTGTGGTTATTGCTGCTGTTAGTGCGGTTGTAATGTTGCTTTGGAATTGGATTGTGCCGCAGGTAATCGGCTGGAATGCAATTAATTATTGGCAAGCCTTGGGCTTGAGCGTGCTTTGCAGGATTTTGTTCGGAAAATTTGGCGGTTTTCACAGACACAATTTTCACGGCAACAGAGCGCATTACGACCGCCTGCACGACAAATGGGAAAAGATGTCGCCCGAACAGCGCGAACAATTTTGCAAACGCGGACGCCGTTTTTTTGATTTTGAAAAAAAAGATAGTAATTTTGAAGAAAAAAAACAGGATTAAATGACCGCAACCAGCGAAAACCTTACGCAACTGATTACAGAAAACCAATCGAAACTCAAATCGTTTATTCGCCACAGGGTAAATAATGCCCAAGATGCGGAAGATATTTTACAGGACGTTTTTTATCAGTTGGTAAAAACAGTAAATGCCGCGCTGACGCCAATAGAAGAGGTTTCGGCGTGGCTTTACCGCGTTGCCAAAAATCTGATTATTAACAAATCGAAAAAGAAAACCGAAGAGGAATTGCCTGCATATACAGACTATGAGGGCAATGAAGTTGCTCTGGCAATTTCTGCCGCGCTTTTTGCCGAAACTGCCGCTTCGCCCGAAACGGAATTTTTGCGGTCGCTGGTTTGGGAAGAAGTGGAAACCGCTTTGGTAGAATTGCCGCCAGAGCAGCGCGAAATTTTTGAACTTACCGAAATAGACGGAATTCCTGTCAAAGCAATTGCAGAAATGACGGGCGTTGCAGTCAATACGCTGCTTTCGCGCAAACATTACGCCGTTTTGCACCTGCGCAAGCGATTAAAAGAACTGTATGAAGAATTTTATATTTTGCAACAATAAAATCGAAATATTTTTTGCTTATATACAACAACAACAGCCAAATGGCTGTTGTTGTCCTCATGTTAAAAAATTCAAAACAATTCAAAAATTTTTATTTCTTTTCTTTTATTAAATAAATCAATGTTGGATAGTGGTCGCTATAGCCATTTACCCAAACTCCGCGCGAATGCGTACGATGCGGCGTGCCTTTGTTTTCACCTTCCTGAAAAGTGAGAAACGGACGGTTGAAAACTTCCCCTTTCCAAAAATGAAGTTCCTTCAAATCTTTGGAAAGCAGAGCGGGCGAAATCATAATCTGATCGAACAAATTCCAACGTCCCTGATATGCAAGCGAGCCAACGCCGCTATCTAATGTTTTCCAGAAAACATTGTACAACGCCGTTCCTGTGGCATCTGCTGCATCACGTTTTGCGTTCATCGTAGTTTTGCAACTTTCGTTGGACGGGTCATCATTCAAATCGCCCATAACAATAATTTTAGAATTTGCATCAACATTAAAAAGCGAATCCACTATCGAGCGAGTCAGAGATGCAGCTGCAATGCGTAAAGGACCTGATTCTATTTCACCACCGTAGCGTGAAGGCCAGTGATTGACAATGATATGAACTTTTTCGCCCAAAAGATAACCGCTCACAAGCAGTTGGTTGCGCGTGCGGAAAGTAGAATCGGGCGAGTCTTTATATTTTGTTCCGCTCAAAAACTTTTTACCTAAAAAGAACGACTTACTGCTGCTTACTGTAAAATAACGCGGATTGTAAAGCAGTGCAACATCAACCCCACGACGGTCTGGTCCATCGTAATGTACAATTCCGTACTGCCGAGCCGAGATTGACGGCTGACGCACAAGGTCTTCAAGCACACCGCGATTTTCAACTTCCGAAACGCCAATGACAACCGCGCCAACGGGCGAAAAATCAAGTCCGAGTTGAGAAACAGCATACGACATATTTTTCAATTTAGCTTTGTACTTCATTGCATTCCATTGGTTTGCGCCTGTGGGAGTGTATTCGTAGTCATTCACGCCAACATTATGCACCGTATCAAAAAGATTTTCGAGATTATAAAACGCTACGCATCCAACTTCAAAATTATGGATTTCTTTGGAAGCGACGCTTGTCTGCTTCGATTTGCAGGAAAAAACACTGAAAAGAGCAATCATAAAAATTGCTAAAACATTGATTTTCTTCATGTTCATATAGATTATTAATTTAAGATTTTAAAAACTCAAAAGTACAACAAATTTTTCTAACAAAAAAATCATATTTTTGCAAAAAAAATTAAAATGGATTATACAAAAATACCATCGCCTTCGTATGTAATTGAAGAACAATTACTTTTAAAAAATTTGCAATTGCTTGCTTCGGTACGTTCCCGCGCCGAAGTGGAAATCATTATGGCTTTCAAAGCATTTGCCGTTTGGAGCGTATTTCCTATTATTAAGGAATATTTTAAATATACAACGGCAAGTTCGCTTGCTGAGGCGCGTTTGGCGCAGGAACAAATGGAAACATTGGCGCACACTTACGCGCCTGTTTATTGTCAGAGCGAATTTGCGCAAATTATAGATTGCAGCAGTCATATTACTTTTAATTCGTTGAGGCAATTTGAAAAATTTGAACCGCAAATTCTTAAAAATCAGCGAAAAATTTCGTGCGGCTTACGCATCAACCCCGAAGTTTCGGTTGTTGAAACCGACATTTACAATCCTGCTGCTGCAGGCTCACGGTTGGGAATAATTTTGGATAATATGCCCGAAAAACTACCCTACGGCATTGAGGGCTTGCATTTTCACGCTCTTTGTGAAAATAATTCTTACGATTTGGAAAAAGTTTTGACAGTTGTTGATGAAAAATTCGGCAAATATTTTTCTCAAATAAAATGGTTGAATATGGGTGGCGGGCATCTGATTACGCGAAAAGATTATGATATAGAACATTTAATCGCACTTTTACAACGTTTTAAGGCAAAATATCCGCATCTGCAAATAATTTTGGAGCCGGGCGCGGCATTTGTTTGGCAAACAGGCGTGCTGGTTGCTGAAGTTGAAGATATTGTTGAAAATCACGGAATTACAACCGCAATGTTAAATGTTTCGTTTGCCTGCCATATGCCTGATTGCCTCGAAATGCCGTATCAGCCCGAAATTGAAGAAGCAAAAATTGTAGAACAAAAACAAAATGAAAATATCAAAGGTCAATATATTTACAAAATGGGTGGAAATAGTTGTCTTTCAGGCGATTATGTGGGTGATTGGGCATTTGAAAAGCCGCTGAAAAGCGGCGATAAAATTGTTTTCAAAGATATGATTCATTACACAATGGTAAAAACTACGATGTTCAACGGAGTGTCGCACCCGAACATCGGAATTTGGACTCGAAATAATGAATTTCAACTCATCAGAAATTTTGATTATCAGGATTATAAAAACAGAATGAGTTAATTTTTTATGCAATCGTTTGCATTTTATTTTAACAAATATATTTTTAAATAATTCTATTGAAAAAAAATTATGCATTAATTTTGCACTCTTAAAAAAAACAATTTTAATTAAATAAATATTTTAATATTATGAAGAACATTTATTCTTTAATTCTACTTGCATTTTGCACTTTTGCAACTATTAATGCACAGGCACCAGCAGCGAGCAATGCTATAATGCTGCAAGGTTTCTATTGGGATTCCAATAGCGCGACATCATGGTCGCAACTTTATCAAATTTCCGGCGATCTTTCCGGTTATTTCGATTATGTTTGGCTTCCGCCGTCTGCTATGTCTTCGGGCGGAACTGGTTATATGCCACGGCAGTTGAGCAATCAAACTTCTTCTTGGGGAAATGTAGATGATTTGAAAAGACTGATAAATTACCTCAAAGCACATCAGTGTAAGGCTATTGCCGATATTGTGGTTAATCACAGAGATGGTATGTCGTCTTGGTGTAATTTTTATCCTGACAATTTCGGCACTTTCGGTTCGTTTCAATTGACTGCATCGCACATTTGCAGCAACGATGAAGTAAATTCAGCTGCAGGAGCAGGCTCTTGCAGAGGACAAGCCACAGGTGCACCTGATACAGGAGAAAACTTTGACGGAGCGCGCGACCTTGACCACACGCAAACATATGTTAGAGATGCAACTAAAGCATATCTTAAATGGATGAAAAGCGAAATGGGTTACGACGGCTGGCGTTATGATATGGCAAAAGGCTTTTCTGCAAGTTATTTTGGCGAATATAGCGATGCTGGAAATGCAGATCTTTCTGTAGGTGAATATTGGGATGGGGAGTATAATGCTGTTTGGAATTGGATAAACGGTACAGGCAACAAAAGTATGGCTTTTGATTTCCCTATGAAATATGCCGCTTTGAATAATGGTTTGGCGGGAGGTAATTATGGCGCTATGGCTTGGAATGATGGCGCAACTCCGCGTCCTGCAGGCTTAATACACAGCCCGCAAAGCCGCCGTTATTCAGTTACTTTTGTAGATAATCACGATACTTATCGCGATGGCAGTAAATACACCGGCGATGTTCAAAAAGCAAATGCATTTATTCTGTCTTCTCCGGGTATTCCATGCGTTTTTTATCCGCATTGGAGAGATAATAAAACCGCTATTCAAAATATGATGAAAGCCAGAAAAGCGGTTGGTTTAAACAGCGAATCAACTGTAACAGTTCAAAACACTTCGGGTTACTACAAAGCATACAGTGAGGGAACTTATGGGGAAATGCTTACCTATATCGGCAGCAGCAGCAGTGCGTGGGCAAGCGATGCACCGAGCGGCGGCGGCTGGACATTGAATTGCAGCGGAAGCGGCTGGGCTATGTACACAAAAGTTACAAACACAGCAGGGCAAACAGCATATCAAAATAAAATTGATGCAGGAGTAAATCCTGTTCCAGATACTCCTTTTGACCATATAACTCTTTGTGCAACAGTGCCTGCCGCCTGGACTGCACCAAAAATTCACGTTTGGGCTGTTGGCGGCAGTCAGATTACCACAGCAGCTTGGCCAGGCGATGCAATGACAAATATAGGAGGAAATAAATGGACAATATCTCTGTCAGGCTTTACAGCAAGCCAAGTTGGCGTTGTAATTAATAACGGCGCGGCTACTCCTGCACAAACAGAAGACCTTTTTGCCAAAGGAGATACAGGCTGGATTATTGATGCCACACCAACAGGACCAAAACATGGCGCAACAGTAGATGCATCTTGCCTGACATCAGGTATAACAAATATTGACGCAAATCAATTTATGATTTATCCGAATCCTGTGAAAGATGAATTGTTCTTTACCTCATCGTCTGAAAAAAATAATGTTGAAATTTTAGATATTACAGGAAAAACAGTTGTAAATCTGAAATCCAACAGCGGAAATTCTGTTGATGTTTCAAATTTAACATCAGGCATTTATTTTATAAAAATAGGAAATAACATTGGAAAGTTTGTAAAAAAATAAAGTTTTTTGTTTTTATATGGGGAGGCTGCCTTAAAAGTGCAGCCTCTTTTTTTTATCAATTATTAATTATTAGTTATTGAGAGTAGATTCAACTACTTTTGCATTAAATATTGATAACTCTTTAATAAAATTCAAAAGTTTTGCGTAAATTTGCAAGATTTTTCAATATATGAAATATAACAATACATTAAAAATGACAAATAATTCATACGTTTTCAGTGCTTTACCTTACAAGGTGGCTGATATTTCGCTTGCCGATTTTGGCAGAAAAGAAATAGAAATTGCAGAAAAAGAGATGCCCGGACTTATGGCTTTGCGGGCAAAATATGGCATACAAAAGCCGCTTGCAGGCGCACGTATAATGGGTTCGCTGCACATGACTATTCAAACGGCGGTGTTGATTGAAACTCTGGCAGAACTCGGAGCGGAAGTACGCTGGTGCAGTTGCAATATTTATTCTACGCAAGACCACGCTGCTGCAGCGATTGCCGCCGCAGGAATTGCTGTTTTTGCTTGGAAAGGCGAAACATTATCCGATTATTGGGCTTGTACTTTTGCAGCGTTGAATTTTGGCAATGGAAAAGGTCCAACATTAATTGTTGATGACGGCGGTGATGCCACAATGATGATTCACATTGGCGCAGAGGCGGAAAAAAATGCTAAAATTCTTGAAAAACAAAATGTTGGCGCAGACGAGAGCGAACTTTATGCAACTTTGAAAGCGATTTTATCTGAAAATCCTAATCTTTGGAACGCTATGTTGCCCGAAATTCACGGCGTAAGCGAAGAAACCACAACAGG
>WRGS01000131.1 GCA_009787075.1 Paludibacter sp. | reverse complement strand
GGCACTGCTTTTTTGCTAAAAAAAACGCTTGATATTTTCAAAGTAAAAGTTATTTATTTATTTTCACACGGCATTGAAGCCTATGTTTTTGCAACGGTTGTCGGGCAAATTCTCGGCGGAATATTCGTTTGCATAATCAATTATCGGTGGACTTTTAAGGCAAAATCTATCAGATTTCGTTATATTTTTTGGCGTTTTATAATAGTTTGGCTCGGCAGTATTACTCTGAACACGTTTTTTACTTTCAAACTCACAGAATTGCTGCGAAAAACTCCTTTTCTTGTCAATCTGCTTGGGCACAACTCTGATGACGTATTTATTATCGTAAAACTTACGGTTGCGCTTATTGTCGGGCTTGTATGGAACTACACAATGTACCGCCTGTTCGTTTACCGCAATATTGATTTCCGTACTGCAACAAAAAGAATATTTTCAAAATTCAAAAAACGGTAGGAATGAGAAAAATAAACAATGGCAAGTAAAAATGCCCACACCCAACAACCAATTAGCAACAAAATATAAAAAAGTTGTATCTTTGCAAACCAAATAAAAAAACGCCAAACTTTAACTGACAAAAATATATAAAGTTAATAATCAATAAATTATATGATAGACGAATTTCAAGAGAAAATTATTTTAAACAATTCAGATTATCAGGACGAAAATATTATTAAAGTAGAGCCGCTCGAACACGTGCGAATGCGTCCGGGAATGTATATAGGCAAACTTGGCGACGGCAGCCACGCCGACGACGGAATTTATGTTTTGCTCAAAGAAGTGATAGACAACGCAATAGATGAATATCGAATGGGCGCGGGCAAAGTTGTGGAAATTGTTTTGGAAAACGAAAGAATCAGCGTTCGCGATTATGGGCGCGGAATTCCGCTTGGGAAAATGATTGACGCAGTTTCGGAAATGAACACAGGCGGAAAATTCGATACAAAAGCGTTCAAAAAGTCGGTTGGAATGAACGGAGTTGGTACAAAAGCGGTCAATGCGCTTTCTGCAAAATTTGTGGTACAAAGTTTCAGAGATGGAAAAACGCGTCGAGCAGAATTTGAATGTGGAAAGTTAATTGCCGACAGCGGTATAACCGAAGATACAAAATCGCTTTCCGGTACGCTTGTCGAGTTTTCGTCTGATGAAACGCTTTTTGAAAATTATCATTATAAAGAAGAATTTATTCTCACAATGCTGCGCAATTATGCGTATCTTAATACAGGTTTGACGCTGATTTTCAACGGAGAAAAAATTATTTCCAAAAACGGTTTGCTCGATTTGCTCAACGAAAATCTTACTTCCGAGCCGCTTTATCCGATTATTCACCTCAAAGGCGAAGATATTGAAATCGCTTTCACTCATTCCGACCAATACGGCGAAGAATATTACAGTTTTGTTAATGGGCAGCACACAACTCAGGGAGGCACACATCAGTCGGCATTTCGCGAAGCAGTAGCGCGGACAATCAAGGAATTTTACAATAAAAATATGGAATATTCCGATATTCGCAACGGAATGACTGCTGCCATTGCGATAAACGTTGAAGAGCCTGTTTTTGAAAGCCAGACAAAAACAAAACTCGGTTCGCGCGATATATCGAAAGACGGCGTTACGGTCAATAAATTTATTTCCGATTTTTTGAAAAAAGAATTGGACAATTATCTGCATCGCACTTTGGAAACGGCTAATATTCTTCAACAAAAAATTCAGGATTCCGAAAAAGAGCGAAAAGCGATTGCAGGCGTTACCAAGCAAGCGCGCGAGCGGGCTAAAAAGGCGAATTTGCATAATAAAAAATTGCGCGATTGCCGTTTCCATTACAACGACAGCCCTTCAAAAGATGAAAAACGCAACGAAATGATTGAAAATTCCTGTATTTTTATCACCGAAGGCGATTCGGCGAGCGGCTCAATTACCAAAAGCCGCGATGTAAATACTCAAGCAGTATTTTCGCTGCGTGGTAAACCCTTGAATACTTACGGTTTAACAAAAAAAATTGTTTATGAAAACGAAGAATTTAATCTGCTGCAATCGGCTTTAAACATAGAAGACGGAATTGAAAATTTGCGCTACAATAAAGTAATTGTTGCTACCGATGCCGATGTTGATGGAATGCATATCAGGCTGCTGCTGATAAGTTTTTTCCTGCAATTTTTCCCCGAATTAATTAAAAAAGGACACGTTCACATACTTCAAACACCGCTTTTCCGCGTGCGCAACAAAAAAGAATCCATTTATTGTTATTCGGAAGAAGAAAAAACTAATGCGATGAAAAAGTTGGGACCAAACCCCGAAATTACGCGGTTTAAAGGACTTGGAGAAATTTCGCCTGATGAATTTAAACATTTTATAGGCAAAAATATCCGCATAGACCAGGTTACGCTTCGCAAAGAAGATGCCGTTGGCGACCTTTTGGCGTTTTATATGGGCAAAAATACTTCCGAAAGGCAGGAATTTATTATAGAAAATCTTGTGGTGGAAGAAGACGCTGCGTAAAAAAACTATGAGGATTTCTAAAAGTTCCCCAATTAAACTATCCTGAAAATTTTGCACAGTTTTTGATGTAATAATTTACTTATGCATTAATTTACGTGTGTATTAATTTTTAAGTTTTCATGCAACTTGTTGATTTTAAAAATATTAACGAAAAAATTCCTGCATCGGTGGCGACGATTGGATTTTTTGACGGTTTGCACAAAGGACATCGTTTTTTGTTGCAGCAATTGGTTAAGTTTGCAGTTGCAAAAGAGAAAAAATCGCTTGTAATTACTTTTCGCGAGCATCCTAATATGTTTTTGCAGTCGCAACCGACAAAAAAACTGCTCACAACTTTTGAAGAAAAAATCAATCTGCTTGCAGAATTAAATATTGATTATTGTGTAATTTTGGATTTTAACCAAGAGATAAGCAAACTTTCGGCTGCTGATTTTATTAGCTTGATACACAAAGATTTATCAGTGGATATATTGTTGATTGGCTACGACCATCGTTTTGGGCATAACCGCGTTGAAAGTTTTGATGATTACAAAAAATACGGACGTGATATAGGAATGCAAGTTGTTCAAATTCAGCCGTTTGTTATGGGCAAAGGGCTTGAAATCAGTTCATCTAAGATTCGTCATTTAATTCAATTTGGCAATATTGAAAAGGCTAATACGCTTTTGGGTTACAATTATTTTTTCTCGGCGCGCGTTGTGCGCGGACTTGAAATCGGGCGTACAATAGGTTTTCCTACCGCTAACCTCGAATTGCTTTGTGAGGAAAAAATTACGCCGATTCAAGGTGCGTATTATGTGGAAGTTAGTTTTGAAAATCGTGTTTTTCGCGGAATGATGAACGTTGGCTATAATCCTACCAGAGCGAATTTTTCGGAGAATGACCCTGTGAAAACTATTGAAGTAAATATTTTTGATTTTTCAGAAAATATTTATGGCAAAATATTGAAAATAAGTTTTTTAAGTAAAATTCGCGATGAAATAAAATTTACTTCAATGGAACTTTTGGTTGAGCAGTTGAAAAAAGACAGAGAACAATGCAATTCAACTAAAAAATAATTATAATTTTTTAATGTTAAAATTTATAAAATCATTATATTTTACAAATCGTTTTTTCCTGATTTTGTTGGGTTTTGTGGCGGCGTTTGTGTTTGCCTATATTTTTCCTGCGTTTTTTATTGTGCTTAAATTTGTGTTTTCGGGCTTTGTGCTGCTATTTTTAGCGGATATTTTTTTGCTTTTTATGACAAAGAACGGCATTGCAGCCGAGCGGCTTTTACCCGAAAAATTCAGTAACGGAGATGACAATCCAGTTCATATAACTTTCACAAATCTTTATTCTTTTCCATTGAAAATCAGTGCGATAGATGAAATTCCACATCAATTTCAAATTCGTAATTTTCATTTTGAAGTAAAATTAAAACAGGGCGAAACCAAAGATTACGTTTATAATATTCGCCCAAGGCAACGCGGCGTTTATCAATTTGGCAAGTTAAATGTTTATGCAGAAACAGTTTTGTCGCTGGTGCGCCGCAGATATGTTTTTTGTGAAAAGAAAAATATTGCGGTTTATCCGTCCTTTCTGCAACTTCACAAATACGATTTACGCGCAATTCATTCTAAATTAACGGATTACGGACTTAAACGCATTCGCAGGCTTGGGCATACGATGGAATTTGAGCAAATTAAAGATTATGTTTCGGGCGATGACATTCGCAACCTGAATTGGAAAGCCACAGCCAAGCGCAATAAGTTGATGGTCAATCAGTTTCAAGATGAACGCGCTCAACCGATTTACAGTGTGATTGACAAAGGTCGCGTTATGATGATGCCTTTTAGCGGGCTTTCGCTGCTCGATTATGCGATTAACGCTTCGCTTGTGATTTCAAATGTTGCCCTGCAAAAAAGCGACAAAGCGGGGATTTTCACTTACTCGCGCAAAGTGGAAAACCGCGTGCCTGCCGAACGCCGTAAAGCGCAGATGCACAATATTTTAGAAACGCTGTACAATGTCCGCACCGACTTTGCGGAAAGCGATTTCGGACGGCTTTATGCCGATATTCGCCGTAATATTTCGCAGCGAAGTTTGCTGCTGCTTTACACAAATTTTGAAAACCGCGATTCGCTCACGCGCCAATTGCCTTATCTGATGGCGATTGCAAAAATGCACTTGCTCGTGGTGATTATTTTTAAAAATGTTGAACTAAAAAAACTGATTCAAACCGAAGCCGTAACCACGCGTGAAATTTATCATAAAGTTATTGCCGAAAAATTTGATTTTGATAAATATTTGATTGTTAATGAATTGAAACGGTATGGAATCCAAACAATTCTTACCGAACCTGAAAATTTGACAATTAACACAATTAACAAATATTTAGAATTGAAAGCGCGGGGAATAATTTGAAAATTAAACAATTCAAATTATTTTTCGACTGTTTTTGACACAAAATTTTTATTAACATGAGTTTTGGATAAGAAATAGCCCGTTAGGGTTTAAATATCAATAGAATACAATTCAATACAACAATTTTTTGTCCGTTGAGGCTGTCTTAAAAGTTTTTTTACCGCAAAGACGCAAAGATTTACGCAAGGGTCGCAAAGAATATATTCTTGAAATTCTATCTTCCAACTGCAATCTTCTTTGTTAAATTTTTCATTAGGGAAATCTATTATAAATATCTTTGCGATGCGCCAAATAAGCAAATGTGGTTAAGCCGTTTTCAAAAAACAATCCTATTCGATAATCGCCGACCCTTATTCTATATGCATAATGATGCCCTTTCATTTTTTTTTAACTGGCAATATCTTGCAAAATATTTGCTAATATCACATTTTGCACAATTAGGGTTAAGCAAAACTTCAGTGATTCGTCTTGGATATTATCAATTTGCTTGGAAAACGTTTTTGTAAATGCTATTTCCATAACTTTTTCTAATATAGACCCAATTTCAACAACGTTTCTTTTGTGTCTGCAAGTACTTCTTTACGGGCTTTTTGCATAAAACTTAGAAATTTCAGGTCTTCAATTTCTTCTTGTTCCTCTTGAGTAATAGAAAACATATCTATATTTAACTCTCGTGCAAGGGCGCTTATCAACCTAAAATCTCATGCTGTATTTGTATTTAAAACTACTGCTTCCATATATTCATATTCTTTATATAAATGTTTGAAAAATAGATAAAATTTTTGAATTATATAAAGACGGCAATTTTAATTTTTTTTCAAAATATTTTGTTTATTAAAAAAAGGGTATTGTTAATTTAGCATAGCAAACATCGTTTTATTCCTTTTCTGGATTGCTTCCTGCTTCGTTCCTCGCAGTTGCAATGACGTAACTATCTATACTACAACGTCATTGCGAGGAGTGAAACAACGAAGCAATATAGAAAATAACAAAAACTATACAAAACTAACAATACCCAAAATTTTTGTTATTTAGCAGCCTGAAAAGACTTGTTAAGAACCGTATATAAAGCGTAGCGGAACTTACGGAAATAAAGGCGGACAAGGTGAGAAAGGATGTGAAACAAAAGACTTTTCATGTTTTTTTAATTTAAAAAAACATGAAAAGTCTAACAATAACAACATTTTTTTATTTTTTATAACTATATCTTTATGTCCTGCAGATTTGGAAGATACTGCACTATTCATTACAAAGCCGCTTTATTCATCGTCATCACAACTAAAGCATGGCCCTCCAATAGGACTAATATCTGGTGCGTTATCACAGAAAGCATTATTAACATCAATATCAATTTTTGATATTTGCGGAGATTGGTATTCGTTTGTCATAAATTCTTTTTCTCTGTTCATTTTAATATATTTTTAAAATTAATATTATGATTTTTT
>WRGS01000130.1 GCA_009787075.1 Paludibacter sp. | reverse complement strand
GTCGGCAATCCGTTTAATTTGACTTCTACCGTTACTGCTGGCATTGTCAGTGCCAAAGCGCGAAATATTGATATTTTGAAATCGCAAATGAAAATTGAGTCGTTTATTCAGACCGATGCTGCGATTAATCCGGGCAATAGCGGCGGCGCGTTGGTAAATACTGACGGTCAGTTAATTGGAATAAATACAGCAATCGCCTCACAAACAGGAAGTTATGCAGGTTACGGATTTGCTGTTCCGTCAAGCATTGTGCAAAAAGTTGTTACTGATATTAAAGAACATGGAACTGTTCAGCGTGCAGTCTTGGGCGTTTCGATGGGCGATATTACCGACCAACTTGCAAAAGATAAAAATCTGAAAACAATGGAAGGCGCGTATGTGAGCGAAATTGTTAAGGGCAGCGCAGCCGAAAAAGCGGGAATTGAATCGGGAGATGTCATCACCGCGATTGATGATACAAAAATTGCATCAGCATCTGAACTGCAAGAGCAGGTTGGACGTCATCGCCCGGGCGACAAAATCAAAATTACCATTTTGCGCGGCGAAAAAACTATGACCAAAACCGCCGAACTGAAAAATGTTCAGGGAAATACCGACATTGTTTCAAGCGTGAAAGGCAGCGAACTTTTCGGCGCAACTTTCGCAGAGGTGGATTCGCAAATTGCCGCATCGCTTGATATTGAAGGAGGATTACAAGTAAAATCTGTTGGCAAAGGAGCGTTTTCATCAGCAGGCGTAAAAGAAGGATTTATTGTTTTGAAAATCAATAATCAGCCCATTGGAAGTGAAGACGATTTGCAGCGGGCAGTAAATCAGATAATTAACGGCAATGACAAAAAAGATAAAGTACTTTTCCTTACTGGAATTTATCCAAATGGACGAGTAGCATATTATGCAGTTGATTTGAGTAAATAAATTTATTTTTGAAAAAGTAATAAACGTAATAAATAAATTAAGTAATAATTTATTAAGACAAACGCCCTCGTGAGAAGGCGTTTGTCTTAATTTTTTAAACTTTACAATTAATTGCGAGTTTTAATATTCAAATTCTAATAATTTTGATTTTTACTTCAAAATCATCTTAATATTGTTCATTCTCATTTGGGAAATCATTTGTTTTTACATCTGTAATATATTGTTGCAGTGCATTTTGCATAACTGTTTTCATATCTGCATAGCGGCGTAAAAATCGCGGAGAAAAATCCTGCGTCAATCCGAGCATATCGTGCAATACAAGAACTTGACCATCAGTATATTTGCCTGCGCCAATGCCGATAATTGGAATTTCGAGTTCTTCGGTAACACGTTTGCCGAGCGTTGCAGGGATTTTTTCCAAAACAATAGCAAAACAGCCCGCCTGCTCAAGCAGATGCGCATCGCGTAAAAGTTTTTCGGCTTCAATTTCTTCTTTTGCACGCACAGCATACGAGCCAAACTTGTTGATTGACTGCGGAGTAAGCCCAAGATGCCCCATAATAGGAATTCCAGCAGACAGAATCCGCGCAACCGATTCGAGAATTTCTTCACCGCCTTCCATTTTTATGCAATCTGCACCCGTTTCTTTCATAATTCGGATTGCAGAATCAACGGCTTTCATCGGATTGCCCTGATATGAGCCAAATGGCATATCAACCACAACAAGTGCACGTTTAACGGCTTTAAAAACCGACTTCCCCATAAAAATCATTTGGTCGAGCGTGATTGGCAGCGTGGTTACATTGCCGCACATCACATTTGATGCAGAATCGCCAACGAGAATTACATCTACCCCCGCCGCATCAACAATTGCAGCCATAGTATAATCGTAAGCGGTTAGCATACTTATTTTTTCGCTGCGTTGCTTCATTTCCAAAAGCCGCTGCGTTGTAACTTTACGTGTATCTTCGGTATGAACTGACATTTTAAATTAAAATAAAAATTAAAAAAATTGAGACGGCAAAATTATAATTTTTTTTTATAATACAATATTTTTTTATTTGAAAAACCGATTAAAAAAACTACAAATTCTAAATCCAAAAATCGTAAAATATTTGTACTTTTGCAAATTGAATTTTAAAAATGAAAAATTTAATAAAATTTTTAATAAAATACAGTTACATCTTGCTGTTTATTGCGCTCGAAGTTGTGGCTTTTGTGCTGATTTCAAATAATAAAAGTTATCAGCGAAGCGTGATTTTATCGTCAAGCAATGCTGTGGCGGCAAATATGTATGCGTTGAGCAATAATGTTGTTGAGTTTTTCAACCTGCGTACAGCCAACAATAATCTTTCCGAAGAAAACACGGAATTGAAAAATAAAATTATTGAGTTACAGAATTTGCTTGCAAGCCGCCAACATGAGCAGGCAGACAGTTTAAGATACAACATTCCGCCCGAAATGCAATATCGTTTTATTCAGGCAAAAGTAATTGGGAGTACAACAAATAAAGTTATCAATTACATCACTTTAAACAAAGGCGAAACAAACGGTGTGCGTCCCGATATGGGTGTGGTTAGCGATAGAGGCGTTGTTGGAATTGTAAAAACCGTCAGCGAACATTTTTCTATCGTTATTCCTCTGTTAAATCCGCGTTTTCAACTTTCGTGCAAATTTGAGAACAACAATTATGTCGGCTCGCTGCAATGGCACGGCGAAGATTATCGTTTTTCAAATTTGGTGGACATTGCCCGACATGTCGAAATTCACAAAAACGACACTATTGTAACAAGCGGACTTACAAGAAGTTTCCCCGCAGGAATTCCCGTTGGCACAATTGAGGAATTTCATATCAACGAAAGCGACCCTTATTATACAATCAAAGTGCGTCTTATGGTTGATTTTCGCACGCTTACGCACGTTTCTATTGTTAATTTTAAATATGCAGACGAAGAAAAACTACTTAATAATCAACTTGTGGAAGAAGGAAAAGCAAACTGAGGGATTTAATTCAGATTCAAAATTATTATAATTATAATAAAAAAATATTGACATCTCTAAAAGTTCAAATCGTTGAAAAACTTCTGAAAACATGTTGATAACTTTTAGCCTGAAATATGTTTTGTTAAATAAATAAAACGTACTTTTGCGGCGATGAAAAAATTTTTCCAATATATTGAAAATCTTTTAATTCGCAACGATTATGTGATTGTGCCTAATCTTGGCGGTTTTGTTGTTCAGCAGCAAAGTTCTGAAATTCAAGGCAATACGATTATTCCGCCCTTTGCTGTTGTTGGTTTTAATCCGCTTTTGCAGCATTCCGACGGTTTGCTCGAAATGGAAATTGCCCGTACAGAGCAAATCGCATACAGACAGGCAGTTGATATTATTAATGATAATGTTTCAAAAATCAGAAATTTACTTCAATACGGCGAGATTGTTGTTGTTGGAAAAATTGGAAAAATTACTCAGAATAACGGAACGCTGATTTTCTCTCCCGCAGACGATTTTCAATTTCTACCCGCAAATTTCAACTTGCAAAAGGTTGATTTTCACTTTATTAACAATAAAAATAAACATAAAGAAAAACCGATAACTTTGACTTTGTATCCAAAAACTATGTTGCGTTACGCGGCATCTTTTGCGCTGATTGTAGGATTTTTGGGCGCACAACCTTTTTTGGATAAAAAACCACAGCAGGCAAGTTTTGTAAATATGTTAAATAATATTAATACGCCAACGATAGAAATTGCCGAATTTACCGCTAAAAATCAAGATATTACAGAAGAACAAACGGAAAATATTCCTGCTGAAAAACAGGAAACTGCAAAAAATTTTCACATTATTATCGGCTGTTTTAAAACGCGCTTGGCTGCCGAAAATTATGCTAATTTATTGAAAACAAATGGATTACAAATTGATATAGAAATTTTCAGTTCTGAAAATTTGCAGCGCGTTTCAGCAGGAAGTTTCGCTACTTTTGACGAAGCAAAAAATGCTTTGGAAAATCTTAAAAATTCCGACAAAGTATTTGAAAATGTTTGGATTATGTGTAAAAAAATGTAAAATTTTTTGTAAAAATTTGTTTATTAAAAAATATCTTTTTATCTTTGCGCCCATTTTTAAATATTTATCACCATGAGAAAGATATTTTACTCGTTTATATTGTTGCTGTACAGCGCATTGGCAGCAAGTCAAGTTGTAACAACAAATCCATCTTTTATAACAGTTGATTATGTGAGCGACCCTAACGGAACGGTCGAAGTAATTTTTGATGCCTCGCAATGCACAGGCACTTTGTTAAATTACACAGGCGATGATGTTTATGCGCACACAGGAGTATTGACAAGCGCAAGCGCTTCGAATGGCGATTGGAAACATGCACCAACTTGGGGCGACAACAGCCCAAAATACAAACTCACAAAAATTGCGGGCGAAACATACAAATACCGTTTGCTTATCAGTCCCAATATTGCAGCATATTACGGAATTGCTTCGAGTGAAGAGGTTACCAAACTTGCTTTTGTTTTCCGTAATGGAACGCCCGTTGGAGGTCAGTATAAAGAGGGTAAAGGTTCTAACGGAGGTGATATTTTTGTAGATATTGTTGCAGCGGGATTGAATGTAAAATTTGACTCGCCTGTGGGCAATCAAATTCTTAACTTAAATTCTAATGTAAATTTCGTTGTATCTTCTTCTTTGTCAGCCAATTTGACATTAAAAATAAATAACGAAACCAAACAAACTGTTGCAAATTCGCAAACTTTGAATTTTTCACAAATATTTTCCACAGCAGGCGATTATCAGTGCATTGCCGAGGCAACAGCAGGCGGACAAAGCGTTTATGACACCGTAAGCATTTGTATCCCAACAACTTCTGCAAATGCCACACTGCCAGCGGGAGTTCTTGCGGGAATTAATTATAACCTCTCTGACCCCACGCAAGCAACGCTTGTGCTTTATGCAAAAGATAAAAATAATGTTTTGCCGAATAATGTTTTTGTCATTGGCGATTTCAACGACTGGGCTTATTCTAACGCATTTCAAATGAAAAAAGACGGGACAACAGGAAATTGGTGGATTACACTCACAAACCTTGAGCCGCAGCGGGAATACGCATTTCAATATGCAGTGCAACAAAGCGATAATAATATTGTAAAAATTACCGATGCATATTGTGAAAAAGTACTTGACCCTTGGAACGACAGTTATATTTCGGCAGGTATTTATCCAAATTTGAAAAAATATCCTATAGGCAAAACAGATGGTTTGGTTTCTGTTTTGCAAACACAAAAACCGAGTTTTCAATGGTCGCAAGAAACGATGAATTTTCAGCGGGCAGACAAAAATAATCTTGTGATTTACGAACTTTGGGTTCGCGATTATTCTTCTTATCGTTCTATAAATGAAATAACTAATCGTTTGGATTATTTGCAAGCGCTCGGAGTAAATGCTTTGGAACTTATGCCGATTGCAGAATTTGACGGAAACATAAGTTGGGGTTACAATCCAAATCATTATTTTGCTCCTGATAAAGCCTATGGAACAGCAACTGCTTACAAAACACTTATTGACGAATGCCATAAACGCGGAATTGCCGTGATTTTGGATATGGTTTTCAATCAGGCAACCGGTATAAATCCGTTTGCAAAACTTTATTGGAATAACAGCACAAACAATGTCAGTTCAAATAATCCGTATTTTAATGTTACCGCTCCACACTCATACAGTGTTTTTCATGATTTTAATCATGGTTTTTCAGGTACGCGCGATTATTTTAAACGTGTTTTAGGATTTTGGTTGAATGAATATCAAGTCGATGGTTTCAGAATGGACTTGACGCAGGGTTTTTGCGGAGAAAACTGCAATGACCGTGTTACAATTATTAACGATTATTATAATCATATAAAATCCATTGTACCTGATGTTTATTTCATTCTTGAACATTGGGTTTCGAGCGAAGAACCTGGGTTTGTAAACAACGGAATGCTTTGCTGGGCAAATACAAATAACGCTTATTCGCAAACGGCAATGGGTTGGCTGCGCGATGGCGATGGGCTTTCGGCAGCAAATAAAAATGGCTGGGTTTCTTATGCGGGCAGCCACGATGAAGAACGAAATTTTTATAAGGCAAAAGAATGGGGCAATGGCGATGTAAAAACCAATGAAACAGTTCGCCTGAACCGTGTGCCAATGAATTTGGCGTTTAATGTTTTGCTGCAAGGTCCAAAAATGATTTGGCAATTCGACGAAATGGGTTACGACATTAGCATAAATACCTGTGAAAATGGTTCTATTAATACAAATGGCGATTGCCGTACTGCGTCAAAACCTATTCCCGATGAATTGGACTGGTTTTCTAACGCTTTGAGAATGAATATATTTAATAAAGTTGCGCAGGTTG
>WRGS01000129.1 GCA_009787075.1 Paludibacter sp. | reverse complement strand
TATTCTTTGGTTTCACTTCCGCCATTCATTACAAAAGGGGCAAAAGTGCTTGAAATCGTGCGGGTTTGAAATGCGCTCTGATTGTTCAACGACAAGGTAAAGCCGTTGTGTTCCATAAACGACAATCCCGCAGGGTTGCTGAAAACAGCGTCAATGTCGGTAGATGCGCCACGCGCAGGGTTACGCAAAAAACGAACGCTTTGATTGGTGTTGGTCAAAAGACCGCCGCCAAAGGCATTGGCGCACAACGCGCCTGCCGCAATAACAAGAAATAATTTTTTCATCATAAATATATTTTAAAATTTACAGGCGCAAAATTACACATTTTTATTTAATTTGTGCAACTTTTTTTAGAAACTGTTTAAAAATTTATTGTATTTCTCCTCAATTACGCTGAATTTACAATTTACTTGGGGTCAAATGTTGTTTGAATGTCGTTATTTTCCGTAAGTGTCGTTTTGCTCCACATACGGTTATTAATATATTGCCCTGACGGGCAAAGTTGAATATTTTTTTATTTTTCCATTAGCCCGTCATGGCGTTATGTGAATAACCGCAGGTGTAAGCCTGTGGTGGCACTATATGAAAAAAATAAAGCACGAACAAAATTGCTCGTGCCTTATTCACACTATATTATGAAACGAAATATTATTTATTCTTCGGCTTTTTTATCCTCTTCTTTTTTTGACGATTTTCTTGTTTTTTTAGCCGTTTCTTTCGCTTCCTCTTTTACTTCTTCAACTGCCTGCGCCGCTTCTACGGCTTTTTCTTCAACCGCTTCTTCGGCTTTTTTGCTTGCCTTTTTAGCAGGCTTTTTCGCTTTTTCTGCCGAAGCGTTTTCGAGTTGGTCTTTAAAGTCGGCAAGTTGCGGAATATCGCCCAAAGTGGTTTTTTCCATTACTTGCGTTGGTAGTTCGGCTGCTGGTTGTTCTTCCTGCTGTTTTTTAGCGTGCGCGCCTTTCTTTGTTTTAACTTCTATGGCTGGTTCGGCTGCGGGCGCTGCCTCTACTTCGTAAGTTTTGGTATGCGAAACAAGGATACGTTTTGTATCTTTATTAAATTCAATAATTTTGAATTTCAACTTTTCACCAACCTGCGCCTGCGAACCGTCTTCTTTTACCATTTGACGAGGCAAAACAAAACCTTCCAAGCCGTATGGCAAAACAACAATCGCGCCTTTGTCTGTAAATTCGGAAATATGTCCTTCGTGAATGCTGCCTTCGGTAAATACAGTTTCGAGATTATCCCAAGGATTATCTTCCAACTGCTTGTGTCCTAACGACAATCTGCGGTTTTCCTTGTCAATTTCAAGAACAATAACTTCAATACTGTCGCCTGCTTTTGTAAATTCTGACGGGTGTTTGATTTTCTTTGTCCAACTAAGGTCGGAAATATGAATCAAACCATCAACTCCTTCTTCAATTTCTACAAAAACGCCAAAATTGGTAAAGTTGCGTACTTTTGCAATATGACGGCTGCCGACAGGATATTTTTTATCAATATTTTCCCAAGGATCTGGGTGAAGTTGCTTGATGCCGAGCGACATTTTACGTTCATCGCGGTCGAGAGTAAGTATCACTGTTTCAACTTCATCGCCAACTTTTAGGAAATCCTGCGCCGAGCGCAAATGTTGCGACCAGCTCATTTCCGAAACGTGAATCAATCCTTCAACGCCTGGCGCAACTTCTATAAACGCGCCATAATCAGCCATTACAACAACTTTTCCTTTAATTTTATCGCCAACTTTAAGGTCGGGGTTAAGAGCCTCCCAAGGATGCGGAGAAAGTTGTTTCAAGCCCAAAGCAATGCGTTTTTTCTCTTCATCAAAATCAAGAATAACAACATTGAGTTTTTCGTCCAAATGAACAATTTCTTCAGGGTGAGTAACGCGCCCCCAACTGAGGTCTGTGATATGAATTAATCCATCTACGCCGCCCAAATCGATAAATACGCCGTAGGTTGTGATGTTTTTAACAACGCCTTCGAGTACCTGACCTTTTTGCAGGTGGCTCATAATTTCGGCTTTTTGCTGTTCTATTTCCGCTTCAATCAATGCTTTGTGCGACACAACAACGTTTTTGTATTCCTGATTGATTTTTACAACCTTAAATTCCATCGTTTTGCCGACATAAATATCATAATCGCGAATTGGCTTAACGTCAATTTGAGAACCTGGCAAAAACGCTTCGATGCTGAAAATATCAACAATCATTCCGCCTTTTGTGCGGCATTTTACATAGCCCTTAACAATTTCCTGACTTTCGAGAGCTGCATTAACTCTATCCCACGAGCGTGCCTGACGTGCGAGACGGTGCGAAATTACAAGTTGTCCTTTTTTATCTTCCTGACTTTCTACAAAAACTTCAACTTTATCGCCTACTTTGAGGTCGGGGTCGTAGCGGAATTCGCTCATAGGAATAACGCCTTCCTGCTTTGCGCCGATGTTAATCACCACTTCGCGTTTGTTCATTGCAGTAACAACGCCTTCTACAACTTCGTGGTCTTTAACCGCTGTAAGTGTTTGGTCGTAAGCAGATTCGAGTTGTTTTTTGTCTTCTTTTGAGATTAAATCGCCATTTTCGTAAGCGTCCCAATCGAAATCCGCATCGGGTTTTGCGGGAGTTTTTTCTGTGTGTAGTTTTTTAGAAGCCGCAGATTGCACTTCTTGGATAATTTCCTCATTTTGAGGAATTTCATTTACGATTTCGTTCTCCTCTTGGGGAACAATTTTGTTTTCTTCCATTGAATCTAATTTTTTTTCAATTAAAGGGTTAGACATTATGTTGTTTAAAAAAATGGCTGCAAAGGTACAACAAAAATTTCATAATCAAAAATTAATTTTTGAATTTGCCGTAAGGACAGGCGAAAGCATTTTTCTTTTTGTTTTGACAAAAATAACAAAAAAATTATGAGGATAACGTAATTGAAAGCAACGCGAAACAACCCAATGCGTTAATTTTCAATGGATTGTTTCGATTACTTCCTTGCTTTCGCAATACATTACTGCTGATTTAAAAAAAAAATTCCTTTTTATTTGTTAATTCAATTTCTGTATCAATTCCCCACCCTGCTTAATCGCTTTTTCATTGAGCGGAATAAGATGATGATGCCGTTCAGGCAAGGATTTTTCAAGTCCTTTCAACACATTTTCGATTTTTACTATCGGGCGAATTTTCAGCATACCGCCCAAAATCAACATATTCATCGTTTTTTGCGCATTATTTGCCGCTGCATATTCGGTTGCATCAATGCGATAAATGTTGATGTCCTTGCGTTCGGGGAAGCGAGTGAAACCGTTGCTGTCGAAAATCAGCGTTCCGCCGCTCTTTACTTTGCTCTCAAATTTATCAAGTGAAGGCTGATTAAGCACAATCGCCGTGTCGTACATTCGCAGCACAGGTGATGAAATTTTTTCATCGCTCAAAATAACGGTTACATTTGCCGTTCCGCCGCGTTGTTCGGGTCCGTAAGCAGGCAACCACGAAACTTCCTGCCCTTGCATCAAGCCCGAATATGCTAAAATTTTTCCCATCGAGAGAACTCCCTGCCCCCCAAATCCTGCTATAATTATTTCTTCGGTCATAAATATCAGTTTATTAAAAATTAGTAAATAAATCAGAATAGCATAAAATTTTTTATTCCAAATTTTTCATATCTCCAAGTGGATACACAGGAAACATATTTTCTACCATCCATTTGTTTGATGCGCTTGGTGTCATTTTCCAACCAGAACTACAGGTACTTACAATTTCAATAACCGAAGTTCCTTTTTTCTGCATAGAATTTTCAAATCCCTTTTGAATCGCTTTTTTTGCTTTACGCACTGCGGCAACTGTATGTACAGCCTGCCGCGTAACATAACAAGTTCCTTCCAGCAACGCAAGCAACGGAGTGATATTCAACGGATAACCGTTGATTTCGTGATTTCTGCCGTGCGGCGAAGTTGCCGTAACCATTCCTTCAAGAGTTGTCGGCGCCATTTGTCCGCCTGTCATTCCGTAAATTCCGTTATTTATAAAAATAATTGTAATATTTTCACCGCGGTTTGCAGCGTGAATTGTTTCGGCAGTACCGATAGCGGCAAGATCGCCGTCGCCCTGATAGGTAAAAACGCAATGGTCGGGCAAAAGACGTTTTACCGCAGTTGCCACCGCAGGAGCGCGTCCATGAGCGGCTTGTTGCCAATCAATATCAACATAATTATAAGCAAACACCGCACAACCAACAGGAGCAATGCCAATAGTTTTATCCTGAATTCCCATCTCGTCAATAATTTCGGCAATGAGTTTATGCACCACGCCATGCGAACAGCCCGGACAATAATGCATAGGTACGTCTATCATCGATTTCGGCTTCTGATAAATTAAATTTTCAGTTTTTTTTATTTCTTGTGTATTCATTTCTTTTTTTATTAGATAAAAATTATTAAAAATAAAAATTTATTTTGCCAATTTGCTTTTAAGCGCATCGACAACTTCATCTGGCGAAGGAACAACTCCGCCGAGCCGTCCGTAAAATTCCACAGGAACTTTTCCATTAACCGCAAGGCGAACATCTTCAACCATTTGCCCTGCGCTCATTTCAACGGTCAAAAAACCCTTTACACGCTGCGCCAAACGCTCAATTTCTTTTGTCGGATAAGGGAAAAGCGTTATAGGGCGCAGAACACCAACTTTAATGCCTTGCTGACGAGCCATTTCCATCGCTTTATGACTTATCCTCGCCACAGAGCCGAAAGCAACTATCACAAAATCTGCATCTTCGCAGTTGGTTTCCTCAAAGCGTACCTCATTTTCTTCAATAGTGCAATATTTTCTTTGTAAATGTTCGTTGATTTTTTCCATTTCGTATGGATCCATACAAAGTGACGTTATCACATTTTGATTGCGATTTTGCGGCTTTCCGAGCGTTGCCCATGGACAATTTTTAGCAATTTCTGCATCAGTCAAACGTGGTTTTTGTGGTGGTAACACTACTTTTTCCATCATTTGTCCAATCACACCATCAGCCAAAATCAATGCCGGCGTGCGATATTTAAACGCCAAATCGAAAGCTAAAGCCATTGAATCAGCCATTTCCTGCACCGATGCAGGAGCAAGGCATATAAGACGATAATCGCCGTGTCCGCCGCCCTTAACCGACTGAAAATAATCGGCTTGTGAAGGTTGAATTGTTCCAAGTCCGGGTCCGCCGCGCATCACATTGACAATAACGCAGGGCAATTCCGCCGCCGCGATATATGAAATGCCTTCCTGCTTCAAACTTATTCCGGGCGAAGAAGATGAAGTCATAACGCGCTTACCACAGCCTGCCCCGCCATAAACCATATTGATAGCAGCAACTTCGCTTTCGGCTTGTAAAACAACCATTCCTGTAGTTTTCCACGGCTCAATGTCCATCAACGTTTCCATAATTTCGGACTGCGGCGTGATTGGATAACCAAAGTAACCATCACAACCACAACGAATTGCTGCCTCAGCAATCGCTTCGTTGCCTTTCATTAAACGTATTTCTTCTTTGTTGTTCATATAATTAGATTAGAGATTATTTTATTTTTATTTAAAAAGTTGAAAAACTTTTGCAAAGTAACACAAAATAATTGTAACAGGCAAGAATCTTTGTGAAAAAATTTTAAAAATCAGCATGCAAACGCCTCCAGCCTCTGCCCACCTCCAATCCTCCTCACCCTATGGCTTTAACCCTGTCGGAGTGGCGAAATTTACGTAAAAAAACTTGAGGCGCATAATTACGCACCTCAAGCCCCGTTTTTAGTTTAGTTTGATGCAGGTTTTTTAGCCTCTCCTCCTGCCCCTATCCTCAAGAAGAGGGGAGGCGATTGGATTTTTTGTTATTTATTTTAAAAATTCTGTTTTCAACATTACATATTTTAAAAATATGGAATGTTGAAAAGCCTGAAAATCAATTCTTTTGTCGCTTTAAAGGATTGTTTTCAGGTAAATTCATCAGATTAGGATTAACAGGCAGCATACACGGACTTGCGCTTGTATGGTAATATACATAGAACGAGCCGCACTGAGCATCAGTTATTTGGCAACGGAAATAGGTATAAGTCGGATTTGCCGTTGTGGATACAAACTGATACGCTGCATCAGCACTTGAGAAAAC
>WRGS01000128.1 GCA_009787075.1 Paludibacter sp. | reverse complement strand
AATGAATGAATTAAAAAAAGCGCACAAGAACTTAATCGTATTGCACATACTTTTTTATTTATAAACATTTAATCAGCAATAAAATAGAAATTTTAACGTTAAATAAAAAGTAAAATACCAACTGTTTTACAAATTGGATATTTTAACGCCTCGTTTGTGCAATATCCCGTATGAAAAATTTTGTGTACTTTTGCACGTTTTTTTTAAATTTTATAATGCCTGATAATAATAATAAAATAAATAATGTGTTGTGTTTTGTTGCGGCTGTTGTTGTGGGCTCATTGCTGCTTTTGCTTATTCCCGATTTTAAATTGGGCAGATTTGAATTTAAAAAAGTAGATGTTTTCGCCGATATTCGCAAAAACAAAAATATTGCTGATGCCGATTCGGCGGATATTCTGTTGAAACCTGAAGTTGTTGATGCATGCAAAAGTGGTATGGTTTGTTTTGAAGATTTTTCAGCATCTCACAATGCGCTCAATCGTTTTTACGATGCTCTGTTGTCAAAAAAACAAGTTAAAATAGCCTATTTTGGCGATTCGTTTATTGAAGGCGATTTGCTTACTGGTTCATTGCGTTATTTGTTTCAGGAAAAATACGGAGGCAACGGAGTAGGTTTTGTTCCAATAAATTGCATTACCGCAGGTTTTAGAACTACTGTGCTTACTTCTGCTAACGGTTGGGACGAATATTGCCTTACCGATAAAGTTTTTGATAGAAATAAACAGGGAATTTCGGGTTATTATTTTATACCAAAAATAAATTCTACAGCTACATTTTCATCTCGTTTAGATTACGGAAAACAGACTGATACCTGTACCGAAGCCTCATTTTATTTTATTACCAATGGCAACCTGAAATTTACAACAGCAATCAATCGGCAAAAACAGGAACAACACACAGCAATAGGCAGCCCTGATATTCAAAAAGTTTCTGTTTTTGGAAACATTGGTCATATAAAAATTACAATTGATAATCCAGGCATAAATACGGTTTTTTTCGGCGTAACGCTCGACGATAAAGACAAGGGGATAATTGTTGATAATTATTCTCTTAGGGGAGTATCGGGCGAAACATTAAAATCAGTTCCCGAAAAAACTTTGCAGGATTTTGACAAACTGCGAAGTTACGATTTAATAATTTTGCAATATGGTTTGAATGTCGCTACCAAAACGGGCAACAAATACGATTATTACAAAAAAAGAATGGCGAATGTAATAAATTATTTGCAAAAAAACTTGCCCAACAGCGATTTGCTGCTGGTGAGCGTTGGCGACAGAGACGAAAAACTCAACGGCGAAATGACAACAATGCAAGGCGTAAAAAATTTGCTGGTTACGCAGCAGGCGATAGCAGCTGAATGCGGCATCGCTTTTTGGAATTTAATAGATGTTATGGCTCTTGATGGTGGAATGGCTGAGTATGTAAAATCTAAACCGCCGAAAGCGAATTTGGATTATACGCACATCAATAAACGCGGCGGAGAGTTAATAGCATTGCATTTATTTGAAACCATTGAATATGAAAAAGAAAAATATCTCGAAAATCAAAAAAGAAAACATTAGAATATGAAATCATTTTTTGTAAAAAAAATAAAAATCATTTTTTTTCTGCAAATCTTTGTTTGGATTTGTGTGGGATTTTTATTGCCGCAATCGGATTTGGGCAATTTCAAAAAAAATGAATCCAAAACAATTATAGTTGAAAATATATTTCCCTCTTCGTTTATTGGCACAAAACCCAATGTAATACAGGATTCGACTCACTGTTTAAATTCTTTTTTTGAAAAACTTTCGATGCTCGGCAATTCCGCAGATACGGTACAAAATGTGGTGCGCATTGTTCAAATCGGCGATTCTCATATACGAAGCCATGAATTTACTCCTGCGATGAATGCACGCCTGATTGAAAATTTTGGCAATGCTGCCGCAAACTGTTTTTCAGGTTATAAATCGGAAGGAATTTTGGAAGAAAACGGCTCGTCGGGGGTTATTTGCCATTGCATCGGAATTAACGGCGCGACAAGTGAAAATTTTCTAAACGTTCAATATCTTAATGCAATTCAACAACTTAAACCAGATTTGATTATCGTTTCACTTGGAACAAACGAGGCATTCGGTAAATATTATTCTTTTACTAACCACAATCAAATGATGGAAATTCTTTTTTCTGCATTGAAAAATTTTTGTCCCGATGTGCCTGTTCTATACACAACGCCGCCGGGCGCGTATAAAACAACATATCGCACATTCCGCAAGTATAAACGCACCTACAGCACAGTGGCTTCTGTAAAGGAAAACGAAAATATTAAACGGTCGGCATTTGCAATAAAGCAATTTGCCGCTACTCACAACCAAGCCTGCTGGGATATGTTCAACATTGTAGGAGGCGAAAGATATGCCTGCCGAAACTGGCTTAACAGCGATTATTTTCGAAAAGATAAAGTGCATTTCACTGCCGCAGGCTATGCGTTTCAGGGCAATCTGCTTTACCAAGCGTTGATGAAGGCTTATAACGATTATATATTGAGTAAAAATGAATAATTTATTAATTTTTTTTGGTTTGGATTTTGAAAAACTTAAATCGCTGTTTTCATACAATCCAAGCGAGCCGATGCTTTTCAACAGCGGTTTGTTTCTGTTTCTGTTTTTAGCCTTTATCATTGCCTACACAGCATTAAAAAACCGTTTTACTCCGCGAGTTATTTTTGTCATTTTGTTTTCCTATTTTTTTTACTACAAAAGCAGCGGAATATATTTTATATTACTGATAATAGTTACTCTCTGTGATTTTTTTCTTGGGCAGGCAATTCATAAGGCAAAGTCGGAATCTCTGCGCAAACTGTTAGTAATCATAAGCATAAGCATAGGGATTGGTATGCTTGCATATTTCAAATATTTCAATTTTTTTGGAACGACTATTTCCTCTATCATTGGCGGTAATTTTCAACCAACGGATATTTTTCTTCCTGTAGGAATTTCGTTTTTTACTTTCCAGTCGTTGAGTTACACCATTGATGTTTATCGCCGAAATATTGAACCGCTTAATAAAATTCTTGATTATGCTTTTTTTGTTTCATTTTTTCCGCAGTTAGTGGCAGGTCCTATTGTTCGGGCGCGCGATTTTATTCCGCAAATCCGCAAACCGCTGCAAATTACTAATGAAATGATTGGCATGGGCATTTATCTGATTATTTGCGGATTGTTTAAAAAAGCAATTATTTCCGATTATATCGGCGTTAATTTTGTAGATAGAATTTTCGACAATCCTTCGCTGTATTCAGGCATTGAAAATCTTTTAGGCGTGTATGGCTACGGACTTCAAATTTATTGCGATTTTTCGGGCTACAGCGATATGGCAATAGGAATTGCTTTGTTGTTGGGTTTCCACTTTAATATCAATTTTGATTCTCCATACAAATCGGCTAATGTTACAGAATTTTGGCGGCGTTGGCATATTTCGCTCTCGTCCTGGTTGCGCGATTATCTCTATATTTCTCTCGGCGGCAACCGCAAAGGTAAAATTCGTACTGATGTTAATTTGTTTATAACTATGCTAATAGGCGGGCTATGGCACGGCGCAAGTTGGAATTTTGTTATTTGGGGCGGGCTGCACGGAATAGGGCTTGCCGTGCATAAATATTTTATGTCTGTTTTTCATAAAAATAAAAATGCAGTATCTTCTACGCACAGTTGGCAGCACTGGGGTGGCGTACTGATAACTTTTCATTTTGTAATGCTGGCATGGATATTTTTCCGAAATCCAACATTAGATGCTTGCAAAACTGTTTTGTCGCAAATTTTCACCGATATGCAGTTTCATATTTTACCGCAAGTGATTATGGGATATAAATTGGTTTTTATACTGATTTTTATCGGTTATTTGCTGCATTTTATGCCATTACGGATTGAAAATTATGTTAAAAGGCAGTTTTTGACTTTACCGTTGCTTGCAAAAGCCGCCGCAATGGTTGTATTAATCTATTTCATTGTCCAAATCAAATCGGGCGACGTACAGCCGTTTATTTATTTTCAATTTTAAAAAAGATAAAATAAGATAGAAAAACAAAGACTTCTGAAATCGTTTGCATTAAGTTTTTATGTTAAACAACATACAATTATGCTAACAATAAAACTTGATATAATTTTGTATTTTAAAATAAATTGAATATTATAATTTTTAATACAATGGATATTAAATTATGTAAAAGTTAATATTTATAGTAGTTTTGTTTTCGTTTTTGAGTTGTGATATAAAAGCACCCATAGGAATGTGCTCCCGTGATGATATAAAACTTTCATTAAAAAAATATACTTTTAATGCAGAGGGTGGTACTATTACAATTACAACCGAAGGAACATTTTGGTGGATAAATTATGTTGATTCCAATGATAACATGGATATCCATAATATTGATTTTCAATGGATTGCTTCGGGCTATCGCCCTCGCAATGACGTTTTTATGAGTTTCTATAAATTTTTAAAAAACTGCTTCACAACAAATCCGGTCTTAACATTTTTGTTCTTTCAATAGCCTGCTCGTGATTCCACTCGTCAATTTTTGCCTGATGCCCCGAAAGTAAAATTTCGGGCACAGTCCAGCCATTGTAGGTTGCAGGGCGAGTATAAACAGGCGGTGCGAGCAAATTATCTTGAAAAGAATCGGAAAGCGCCGATTGCTCATCGCCAATTGCGCTCGGAATAAGCCGCACAATCGCATCAACCATTATCGCCGCAGGAAGTTCGCCGCCTGTGAGAACAAAATCGCCAATGCTCAACTCTTTGGTAATCAGATGTTCGCGTACGCGATGGTCAATTCCCTTATAATGTCCGCAAAGAAAAATCAGATTATCGCACAGCGAAAGCGTATTTGCAATTTTTTGATTGAAAACAACTCCGTCAGGCGAAGTGTAAATCACTTCATCGTACTTGCGAGCGGCTTTGAGAGCCGAAATTGCGCGGTCAATAGGCTCAATTTGCAGCACCATTCCCGCACTAAACCCAAAGGCGTAATCATCAACGCGGCGATGCTTGTCGTTTGTATAATCGCGCAAATTATGAACTACAATTTCAACAAGATTTTTATCTCTTGCACGCTTTACAATCGACTGATTTAAAGGACTTTCGAGCAATTCTGGAACGGCTGTAATTATATCAATTCTCATCGTTTTTTATGAAATATTTTTGAAAGTGCAAAGTTCGCAAATTTATTATAAAATAAAAATTTTTATCGAAATAAAAATCAATTTTATTATGCCAAAATAAAACAGTAATTTCGCGTTTGAATTTTAAAAAACAGAAAATTCAAATTCTATTTTTAAATTTATAAATAATGCTTAACTTTGCCGCTATAGATTTTGAAACTGCAAATTATTGTTTGTCAAGCGTTTGCAGCGTTGGCGTTGTAATTGTGCGGGAAGGCGAAATTGTGGAAAAATTCTATCGGCTTATCCGCCCTGAACCTGAATGGTATTCGTATTGGAACTCTAAAATTCACGGAATAACAATGGCTGACACGGAAAATTCGCCAATTTTCCCTGATGTTTGGTCGGAAATTGCACCAAAAATTGAGGATTTGCCGCTGATTGCGCATAACAGCCCTTTCGATAGCGGCTGCCTGAAAGCCGTTTTTCGTGTTTATCAAATGGATTATCCTGATTATCAATTTTTTTGCACTTGCCGCGCTTCGCGCAAAAAGTTTGGAAAAACGCTGCCGAATCACCAACTTCATACTGTTGCCGCTTCGTGCGGTTACAATTTGCAAAATCATCATCACGCCCTTGCAGATGCAGAAGCCTGTGCTGCAATTGCTATGAAAATTCTTTGATGAGAATTTTTAACGTTGATTTTTGCAAATTATTTATTTTCACTTTTTTGCCGCCCAGATGACATTTTTTTATCTTCATAGCAGAAATAATTGTTAATATTTACAAACAGAGATTTAACTTTTGCATCGGTAAGTTTTATATTGTTTTGAACAGTGCTTACCAAGCGTTTGCTCTGTCTGCCTCCGAAAGTATCCCAAAAAACTACAACATAATAATCGTATTGCTGTTCAGTTATGTTTTCATCTTCCGAGAT
>WRGS01000127.1 GCA_009787075.1 Paludibacter sp. | reverse complement strand
TTGTGCCGCTTCCTGCGTTATATGCCTGTGTGTTGGCAGATGCGCCATTAACTTCAAATTTTGCACTGCTTGATGCTGGCACTGCGCCTACACTTACTTTTCCGCTGCCTGTGGTATAAAGGTTTTTGCCATTTTGTGCAATTTCAGTGTTTTTTATCAAGGTTCCGCCGAGTTGTATATCTTTGTTGGTTTCAGTCAGTCCATTGGAAGCGGAAACCCCCAGCGTTATCGTCTCGGTTTTTGTTCCATCTTCTAAAATCAACACATTGGTTGTGGGATTGTAACTGAAATTGAAGTTTGAAGAAGAACCTCCTCCTGATGTTCCCTGTAGTGCACGCCATACTGTGCCGTCAAAATAGTAATAACCTGCGGCTGTTACGTTGGTTGTTTTTGCGCCTGCTGTTCCTGCAGCAGCCGATGCATCAAGTGCATACACTACTGTGCCTGTTTGCTCTGCACCATAAATAGCGTCTTTGGCTGCGAGTTGTTTACCGGTGAGACGCGGAGCAATAATGCCGTCTATAATCGCTGGATTGCTCGGTTTGCCCACTATATCCAAGGTTGCTTTTGGGTTTTCGGTATTAATACCTACTTGTGCGTTTATTATCGCACTGCTACTAATTGTCAGGGCAAATATGCTCATTAAAATTACTTTTTTTGTCATGATTTATTTATTTAAATTTTATTTATTTTATAAGAATTATATTAAAAATTATATGCATTAAACAATATGACATTGATTATAAGATATTTATAATATTAATGCATATATTATTATGGTTGTTAGCTTAGTCTGTTTATTAATGGTTTTTGTTTATCTGTTCCTGCATTCCATTAGGAATACCTTGCCTGAAAGCAAAAGCCTCCGCCTCTTTGTTTTGCATCCTGTTAAGGATGTATCCCCGTTGGGACACTGACAGTTGCAAGATTATTATTTTTACCGAGCGATATTCTCTGACGGGATAAGGAACTAAATCTTATCTCAAAAATTAGATTTTTTGTCATTGGCAATAGAATGAAACAATCCGATACACTGATTTTAAATGGATTGCTTTGGATGCTTTCGTTGCTTTCGCAACGCCATGCCTTCGCCATGACCTAATTGCTAACTTTTTAAGACAGTTTGTTACTAAATTGAGATTATATAAAACGAGGTGGAGAATTTGCCGCAAAAGCCGTCAGGCAACCACACTGCGAAGATACGCAAATTACAGCGTTTATGCAGGCAATATTTACAAATGTAAGTTTAAATATATAGTTATTGTTTAATAATTTAGACAAAGCCTTGAAAATCCCGCTTTTATAGAACAGCAATTTTTTATAACGTTTCTGGTCGTCAGTCGGCACAACGGCAACAACACTGTTGCTGGCAATTAAAAAAGTTAAAGGCAATTGTTCGCCGTCTTGTAAAATTATGCAGTCAATGTGCACTGAGGAATGGGTGCTTTGATTTTCACTTTTGATTTCCGCATTTGAAATTTGTTCAATTTGCTCTGACGGCAATATAGTAATATCTTTCTCTAATACATTATCATAATCATCATCAACAAAAATATTATCAACGCCTGCAATCACAGCATTTTCCTCAATAAATATAGCAGATGTTCCTGTGCTGTCAATAGAAAGGTCGGCGGCAAAACACACGGCGCATTGCAACAATAAAAATGCTGCAACTGCCAGTTTGGTTATATTTTGCGTTATTTTCTTCATGACTTTCACTTGATAGCAAAAAACAAAATTCTTTTAATTATATAAGGTTTAAAAAAATAAAAAATTAAATCGGCTACAAAAGTAATGTTTTAAATTTAATTGACAAAATTATTTATAAATTAATTTATAAAAATATGTAGTTAATTTATGAATAATAACAATTTTAAAAAAATACATAAATTTCTGATTTTCAAAAACAAAACAAAATGATTTTCTATATTTTGTTTTGTTTTTTATTGCTTTATTTTTATGTTTTTTTATTAGAATTTATATGTAATAAAATATTATTGATTAACAAAAACATGGATTTTAAATGCCCGTTATTGTACAAAAATATGTTCTATAAAAAATATACGAAATTTTTTTGTCCGTTTATTAATCGGACATCTAAAAACAGATTTTCGTATGCTTCAAAACTACCTTTGGAGCCAAGACGGCATAAAAATCAACGCTTTTATGGTTGCAACCGCTTGGAGTTTGAAGAAAATGATGGAAAAATTGAAAGTAAAATTTTTGCAATTTATTTGTCGGCTGTTTTTACATCAAAATTTTTATTATTTGGCAGCCTGAAAAGACTTTTTAAGGAACGACTAATTATAATTTATATTACATATTTATTGAGTTTGCAAAGGTACATGTTTTTTTTAATTACGCAAATTTAAATACAAAAAAATACACATATTTATATTTAAAATGTAGTATATTAATATTTTATAAATAAAATATATTAAATATATTTACTAATAAAATGATAAATATATTTAGTTATAATATAATAAATATATTTATAAATAATAGAATTTATATTTAATAAAATATTTTAAGGGAACTTCTAAAAATGTCATTGCTTCTATAGCCCGAAACAGTCCATTGAAATTATTGAAAAATAAAAAAACTTTGCGCAAGTTCAGGAATAACTTGAACTTGCGCAAAGAGAGAGGGGGGAGGGGGGTAATAATTTTTATTTTTTGTAACCTACAGGAAATCCGTCTTTCATTTCAAATTCTCGGATAACTTTTGCAGGAATCCCGCCGACAAGAGTATTTGGTGGAACATCTTTATTAACAATCGAACCTGCTGCAACAATTGCGCCTTCGCCAATGGTAACGCCCGGCAAAACCGTTACATTAACAGCAAGCCATGCATTTTTTCTGATAAAAACAGGCGCAACGTATGATTCTGAAATAAATTTGTGATATTCAAGCGGTTTGTTATGTGTAAGAATATAGTTCTGCCCTGCAAGCGAAACTCCATCTTCTATTGTTACAAAATTTGGATAAACGGCATCGATGGTAACGTCTGTTCCGATATGCACATTTTTGCCGATTTTCACTCCGCGCCAGCGTTGCAAAACAACTCTCATTTTGCTGTAAGGCACAACTTTTGACATCAATTGCCAAACGTAATCCATAAAACGTCTGTACAGAAATCGTGTTTTCGGCATAAAGCCTTTATAGCCGTGTTCTGCAGCGGTATATTTCAACGCTTCAAAAAAAGGGCGTTCTACATAGTTGGAGAGTTCTTGTCGTTCTAATGTTAAATAATCTTTCATTCTAAAAATATTATTGGTTGTGTATTTTTGTTTTTGTTATGGCATTCTTTTTAAAATTATTTTTCTTAAAATAAATTCTAAAACAATTGAAATCAAAGCAATAGCAGCGAAAATATGAAAAATTTCTGTGTGTTTGCTAAAATTTTGAACGCGGAATTTTGTTTTTTCCAATTCGTCAATTGCTTTGTAAATGCTTTTAAGTTTAGCGTTGTTTGTGGCATGAAAGTACATTCCGCCTGTTGCTGTGGCGATATTTTTGAGCGTTTGTTCGTCAAATTCGGAATCCATTTGAAAAGTTCGCATTCCTGCTGGCGTTGGCAGACGAAGATTAACTATGCCGAAACTTCCTACGCCGATTGTGTAAACTCTTATGTCGAAGGTTTTTGCAAGTTCGGCGGCAGTGGCTGGCGCAATGTCGCCTGCGTTGTTTGAGCCGTCTGTGAGCAAAATAATTACTTTTGATTTTGCCTTGCCTTCTTTGATGCGGCTCACAGCGTTAGCAAGCCCCAAACCGATTGCAGTTCCGTCTTCAATCATTCCGTAATTTACTGAGCTTAAAAGATTTATAAGAACAGCGTGGTCGGTTGTCATCGGGCATTGAGTAAAACTTTCGCGTGCAAAAAGCACAAATCCGATATTATCATTCGGACGCGAATTGATAAAGTCAATCGCTACTGTTTTTGCCGCTTCCAAACGATTCGGTTTGAGGTCTTCGCCAAGCATTGTGCTTGAAATATCCATCGCAATCATAATGTCAATTCCTTCGGCGTTGTGCGAATTCCAAGTGTTTGAAAGTTGCGGACGCGCAATGGCAAAAATAATCGCCGCTATTGCCAAACATCTGAAAACAAACGGCATAGACATTATTTTGATTTTAGTAGATTTTGGAAATTTATCCAATCCGCGCAAAGACGAAATTTGCATGCTTGCGTCCGATTTTCGCATTTTCCAAAAATACCAAAACACGAGCGGCACAAACAGCAACAATAAAAATAAATATCCGGGATTGTGAAACGACATTTTTTATATTAAAATTTTTGCAAAAATATAAAAATAAGAATTATTGAGCAAATAAATGACAAAATATAACTATTTTTTAAGATTTTCATTTGTTTGAATTTCTGCCGCAGCAACAATTTTCGGCGTATTTTTTACAAAAGAATAAGCGGATTGTAAAGCGCGTTCATTTTGGTCGGGCAGGGGAGTGAGTTTTGCAAATTTTACCAAATCGGCGGTTTGAAGAAGTTCGCGCAACTCGCTGAAAATATTTAGATTATCTGTTTTTAATTCAACAAGATTTTCCAAAATTTCGTCAGAGGTCATTTCCATTGAATTTATTTCAAAACGGGCGGCAATATACTCGCGCACAACTTCGGTAACGCGCGTGTAATATTGTTTCACTTGTTGGTTTTGCCAGAGTTTTTCCGCGCGGACTTTATCTAATTCTCTGATAGCCAACACATCGGGTGGAACGGCAACAGGCGGACGGCTCAAAGTTATAACTTTTTTATTCAAAACAATTTTTATAAAAATAAAAATCACGGCAACCAAGATTCCAATAATCAGCAACACAAGCAGTGCGATTTTGAAAAAATACGCCCAATCGAAAGGCGGCTTCATTACTGTTTTTATATCCGCAAAAGTGTTTGTAACAGTGTCAATCTGGAACGGTTGAATAATTTTTATAGAAACTGAATTTGAAAAAACGGTGTCGCTGCCATCAATAAACGGCAGTTCTGGTACGGTATAAACCGCCTCGTTGAATGCGGTAACAACATATCGCTGGCGAATGGAAATCAGTCCGTCGTCCGCTTGGACAGTATCAATTTTCGGCAGTCCGACGATTTCCAATCCACCGGGCAAAGTATCTGAAAACAAAGGTGTTAGCACCTTAACTTTTGGCATCTGGTCAATCTGAAAAGTCAACGCGCTTTGTTGCCCGATAACCATAGCAGCAGAATCGAGCGTTGTGCGAACAGAAATTTTTTGAGCATTCAAATTTATTGTTAAAATGCTTAAAATCAATAATATTTGTAACTTTGTTAATTTCAAAATCTATGATTAATTTTCAATTATTTAATTTCCTGTTTAATTTAAAAGATTTTTTTAGTTTTCGTTCTATTATTTATTGCCTGAACTTAAAAAGCATCATCAATTTTTTAACATAATCATCGGCGGTGGAAATGGCAACGGTGTCAACTCCTGAGCGCGTAAATGCTTTTTGATTAGCAAGTTGTGTTTCTTCCCACGAATGTTTGTACATTTTGCGCACTTTATTGTCCGATGTGTCAATGTAAATCCGCTGACCTGTTTCGGCATTTTTAAGTTTGAGAATTCCAACTTTTGGCAATTCAGTTTCGCGAATATCAAAAATCTGAATTGCGGCAATGTCATGTTTTTTGCTCGAAATTGTGAGTTCCTGCTCAAAATTTTCGTCCATAAAATCGGAAATCACAAAAGCAGCTGAACTTTTTTTAATCGCATTTGTAAAATATTTTAAGGCTTCGGCAATATTGGTTTTGTTGCTCTTTGGCTGAAAATCAATAAGTTCGCGGATAATATGCAAAACGTGTTTTCTGCCTTTTTGCGGCGGAATAAATTTCTCAATCCTGTCGGAAAAGAAAATTACGCCGATTTTATCGTTGTTTTGAATTGTTGAAAATGCCAGTACAGCGGCAATTTCGGTAATCATATCTTTTTTGGTTTGGCGCACTGTTCCAAAATCGCGGCTGCCCGAAACGTCAATCAGCAACATCACCGTCAGTTCGCGTTCTTCCTCAAAAATTTTCACAAACGGATG
>WRGS01000126.1 GCA_009787075.1 Paludibacter sp. | reverse complement strand
AAAAAAAACCACCCGCGTCTCTCGACGAAAGTGGAAACATTACTATTGCATCTATTAAACTAAAAATTTATCATTAAAGAAAAGTATTTTTACTTGATATGAATCACTTCATATTTTTCGGGTACAAAGATAAAACTTTTTTCTTTATTTTATGCAACTTTTTTGTAAAAAAAGTTATATTTTTTTTTACTTAACATTTTAGTTGATTTATAAGGTCTTCACTGTTCATATTTTCTTGCCCAAAAATTTTCGCGGCGCGGTCGCCTGCAAGTCCGTGAAAATAAACGCCCATGACCGCAGCATCTGTTGGCGCGTAATGTCTTGCAAGCAAGCCTGTTACAAATCCTGTAAGCACATCGCCGCTGCCTGCTTTTGCCATTCCTGCATTGCCTGTTGTGTTTTGAAAAATTTCTCCGCTGGGTGAAAAAATTTTCGTTTTTGAGCCTTTGGCAATAATATTAATTTGTAATTTTTGTGCAAATTCTGTGGTTTTTTGCAATTTTTCTTCTTCATTTTTCCACGCGCCGATTATTCGCTGCAATTCGCCGTCGTGAGGAGTGAGAATCGAATTTTGGGGAATAAATTTTTGCAGTTCAGGGTGTTGCGCTAATAAATTTAATCCGTCTGCATCAATTACAATCGGTTTTTGCGCCGTTTTCAGCAGGAAACGAAAAGCAGTCAAAGTTTTTTCTTCGCAGCCAAGTGCGCATCCAATTCCAATGGCATTAAATTTTGATAAATTTAAAATTTCTGAAGAAAAACAATTTTCATTATCCAAACTCAACATTGCCGAAGGACAGGCAATTTGCAGGATAAATCTCTCATTTTCAGGAATATGCACTGTAAGCAATCCGCAACCCGAGCGCAATGCTCCCTTTGCCGCAAGAACCGCTGCACCCATCATACCTTTTTTTCCACAAACAAGCAAAGCATGCCCAAAGTCGTATTTATTATCATTCTCATTTCTTGCAATGCGCAGGTAATCAACCAATTGAGAGCTTATATCTATTGTTTGCATTTTTTATTTTAAAATCAAAAAAATTTTTGCAAAGTTACAAAAACATATTTATTATTAATTCTTAAAAAACTAATTTTATTTTTGTAATTTTGCAACTGATTTTTTACAAAGAAAATGAAGGAAAAGATAGAATTTTTAAAAGACGAAATAAATAATCTTGTCGTTGCCACTGCCGAGGAATTGGAGGCGATGCGCATAAAATATTTGAGTAAAAAAGGCGAAATTACCGCACTTTTTACCGATTTCAAAAATGTGCCTAATGACGATAAACGTTCTGTTGGTCAATTGCTTAACGAACTAAAAGACCTCGCGCAACAACGTTATAATATTTTAAAAGAAAGTTTTTCTTCCAAAGGCAAAACCGACACAGATTTAGACCTCACCCGCACTGCCGACCCGATTTCCGTTGGAACGCGGCATCCGCTTTCGATAGTAAAAAGCGAAATTATTGATATTTTTTCGCGCATTGGGTTTGTCGTTGCCGAAGGTCCGGAAATTGAGGACGATTGGAATGTTTTCGGTGCGTTGAATTTTCCGCCCGAACATCCTGCGCGAGATATGCAGGACACATTTTTTATTGAAAAATCGCCCGATGTGTTGCTGCGCACGCACACTTCGAGCGTTCAAACCCGAACAATGACAAAACATCAGCCGCCAATTCGCGTGCTTTGTCCGGGCAGGGTTTATCGTAATGAGGCGATTTCGTATCGTGCGCACTGTTTTTTTCATCAGGTTGAAGGATTGTATATCGATAAAAATGTTTCATTTGCCGATTTGAAGCAGGTTTTGCTTTATTTTGCAAAGGAAATGTTTGGTGCAGACACGCATATTCGCTTGCGTCCGTCTTATTTTCCATTTACAGAACCAAGCGCAGAAATGGATATTTCGTGTAATTTGTGCGGCGGACAAGGCTGTCCGTTTTGTAAATATACGGGTTGGGTGGAAATTCTTGGTTGCGGAATGGTGGATACCAACGTGTTGAAAAATTGCGGAATTGACCCTGAAATTTATAGCGGTTATGCTTTTGGACTTGGCGTAGAACGCATTACAAACCTGAAATTTCAAGCAAAGGATTTACGAATGTTTTCAGAAAATGATGTAAGATTTTTGGAACAATTTCGTACAATTTAATGTTTTGGTTTCGGATTGTGAATTTATAATATTTTATATTTAAAAATAAAAAAAAACTTGACCAGAAATTGTTGTAAATGACAATTTGAAACCTTAAACCATAAATAAATAATTTAAAGTATGAAACGCGTTCATTTTATAGCCATTGGCGGTGCTGCAATGCATAATTTGGCGATTGCTATAAGTAAAAAATCGTGGTACAAAGTCAGCGGCTCTGATGACGAAATTTTTGAGCCGTCACGCTCGCGTTTGGAAAAAAACGGACTATTGCCTGAGAAATTGGGTTGGTTTCCCGAAAAAATTGACGAAGGGCTTTCGGCTGTTATTCTTGGAATGCATGCTATGCCTGACAACCCAGAATTGCTGAAAGCTAAAGAATTAGGGTTGCAAATTTATTCATTTCCAGAATATCTTTATGAACAGACGCGCAGCAAAACGCGCGTTGTTGTTGGCGGTTCGCACGGCAAGACCACAACTACTGCAATGATTCTTTTTGTGTTGAATAAATTGGGGATTGACCCCGATTATATGGTTGGAGCACAGATTGAGGGTTTTGAAGATATGGTAAAACTGTCGATGGAGGCGAATATCGCTGTTTTTGAAGGCGATGAATATTTAACTTCGCCGCTTGACCTCCGCCCGAAATTTCATCTTTATCATCCTCATATTGCAGTACTTACAGGAATTGCGTGGGATCATATCAATGTTTTTCCTACTTTTGAAAATTATGTTGAGCAGTTTAGAAAATTTACGGAATTGATGGAGCCGCAGGGACGATTGATTTATAATTTGGAAGATGAAAATTTACGGAAAATCACGCAAAATTTGCGTTCCGATTTGATTGCCTTTCCTTATCAAACGCCGCCGTATAAAGTTGAAAACGGCATAACATATTTGAAAACTGCGCAAGGTGATGTTCCTTTAAAAGTTTTTGGCGAGCATAATTTACAAAATATTGAGGCGGCGCGGTTGGTTTGTCATCAACTTGGAGTGCCTGCTGAAAAATTTTATGATATAATCCGCAATTTTAAAGGTGCGTCAAATCGGCTGCAAAAAATTGCAGAAACGCTGTATTGTGTTGTTTTTAAGGATTTTGCACATTCGCCGTCGAAACTTCGCGCCACAATAAAAGCGGTACGCTTACAGTACCCCGACCGCAAACTCATTGCTGCAATGGAATTACACACTTTCAGCAGTTTGACTGCTGATTTTCTGCCGCAATATAAAGATTGTATGAAAGATGCAGACGTGGCTTTTGTATATTACAACCCTGAAGTTATTGTGCACAAACGCTTGAAAAATTTTGATGCGCAAACGGTTGTAAAGGCTTTTGGCGGAAATATTCAGGTTTTCACTTCTTCGCAAAAAATGCAGGCTGCCCTTGCCAAAATTAATTACGACCATACAGCCCTGTTGCTAATGTCTTCAGGAAATTTTGACGGAATAAATTTGGAACAATTTGCGTGGAAATTAACAGGAAAATAAATATTTGAAAAATCTATGAACAGCAAACAACTTCTTCTTGACCAGCGTTATATGCGTATGGCGCATATTTGGGCGGAAAATTCGTATTGTGAGCGGCGCAAAGTCGGTGCATTGCTGGTAAAGGACAAAATGATAATTTCCGATGGCTACAACGGAACACCGTCGGGATTTGAAAATGAGTGCGAAGACAAAAATAACGTATCCAAGCCCTACGTTTTGCATGCAGAAGCAAATGCGATAACAAAAATTGCACGTTCGCACAACAGCAGCGCAGGAGCAACGCTTTATGTTACCGCCTCGCCGTGTATGGAATGCGCCAAACTGATTATTCAGTCGGGGATTAGCCGCGTGGTTTATGGCGAAAAATACCGAATGTTAGACGGAATAGAACTTTTGGAACGCGCAGGGATTGAAGTTGTTTTTTTGGAAAATCAAAACGCAAATCCTACCGAATAAAAAATACTGCGACCGTAAGGCGAATATTCGTTTTGCACAATATCATATTGCAACATCATATAAATATTTTGCAAACGTACGCCTGCGCCTACAATCAGCGCGGGCACAAGCGCAGTTCCATTTGTGCCGTAATTTTTATTCGACCACCAAACGCGATTGATTTCGGGCTGCACCATCGCTATAAAATAATTTGCAATAGTAACCCTGCCATACACATTGAAGCCAAAATAATTCGCGTCATAGTTTTTGAAGCCGTAATAAACATACTGCAACCCAACACCTGCATTAAAATAGTTTGTAAAATTGTAGCCGACTTGCGGCGCAATTTGCACAACCGAATATCCGTTGCCAAAAGATGCGCCGAGTGCACCGCCGACTGTAATGCGGCTTTTGTCGAACCCTGATTTTTGAGCGGGCGCGGCTGTTTTTGTTCCCTGCGCCAAAAGCGGCTGCAAAGAACTAACAATCAACAATATAAATAAAATTCTTTTCATATTTTGTCAATTTAAAAATTTGCAAATATTTTTCTACAAAAAACGTGCAAATTATTTTTATTTTAAAAAATTATTTTGGTTTAAAAATTTTTACGTTAATTCCACCACATATAAACGCTTTTTGCTTATTGTTCTAAAGCACGAGATGAATTTCACTCGTAGGGTTTATGTTTTTTTGTAATATGAGGCGCAAATCTCTTCAGGCTTGCCAATATAATCTATTCGCCATATTGGTTGCAATTTGGCAACAATTCGATTCTACAAGTATTGTTTGCTTTTATAATAACCGCTAAATGCTCGTCAATTGGAAATGTTTTGCACAATATTTTTTCTCTGTTCGTCAGTTTGACGTTTATTCGAGAAATTTCCCAAAAAAATATCTTACTTTTCCCAAGCCTTCATTAGACAATCCTGAAATTTTATTTAATTTATAGTAATTCATGTTTTTTGTTTTTACAAAGTTTTTACTCCCTTATTTATTGCGCTGTTTGGTTTGTTTCTATTTTGACATAAATATTTCCTTTCCAATACATTTTATCGGAACTTTCGTTGTTGTAAAATTCAAAATCAAACTCGGCTTTTAATATTCCTTCATTCCATAAATTTTTGTCAATTATCATTTTCCCGCTTTTACAATTGTATGTTTCTGTGCCGAAATCTGCGTTTATGCCGATTAAAACTATGGTTGGAGTAACATAATTTTTGCTTATTATCAAGTTCAAACTGCTGTGCGTGGCTGCATTGCATTGGGTAGAACACAAAACCGTATCTTCGTTTATCCTTTCGGCAGTGATATAATATGTTCCGTCCCATTCATAAGTCCAAGCATCAGATTTTATCGAATGAAAAAGATGCGTTGTGTCAATCAACTTATAAAACGCTTTTAATGAGTCTTTATAAATTTTGCCGTTTTTATCCATCATATCGTATATTTGCGGCGGACAAATCCCATCGCAAATTAATTGACCGAACTCATTTTTGTAAATTCCTTCGGGGTACGACCAGCAAGCGTTAAAAGAAAAATCGCCTGTCAGATTATCCACCCATTTTATCGAAATTTCTTTCTTTTCTGATGTTACTCCGCAGGAACTCAATAAATTTAATATCCAAAAGACGCTTAAAATAATTTGTGTTTTTTTCATTGTGATTTTATTTTTTGAAGTAATTTTATTCAAATTCAATAAGTTCATTGTTTGATATATCGTATTCAAAAATCTTTTGTAAATCTTCGTCCAAATATATCCACTGAATAATTGATTGAATATTTTCAAATTCGTTGGAAATGCCCACTGCATAATATTTTTTGCCATTCATTGTTCTATCTTCGATAGAATAAATCAAATCGCTTTTGGGGTCATAAATTGCGAGTTTTACCAAATCCTGCTTGGAATTGGCAATGTAATATTCTACATTTTTGTATATTTTATCAAGGAACGATATTGAATAATCGTTATTGTAATAATATTTCAAAGGCTT
>WRGS01000125.1 GCA_009787075.1 Paludibacter sp. | reverse complement strand
CCCTGCTTATTATCAGATTTTTACAGAAAAATTTGGTTTTATTCCAAATTTAAGTATTATTGATTTGCTTTTCAATATGGGCAACGAAGCAGAAAAATATTTGAAAGAAATCAATATTTCATAAGAAAAGAGCAGCTGATTTTTTCATGCTGCTCTTTTCTTATATTACATAAATATTTCTATTTCAACCATTTATCCAACCATTCAAAATAAGTTCTTTGCCAAAGAATTCCATTTTGCGGTTTGAGTACCCAATGGTTTTCATCGGGGAAAATCAACATTTCGGCAGGAACGCCGCGCAAAACCGCCGCATTGAACGCCGCCATTCCTTGTGAAGCAAGAATTCGGTAATCTTTTTCGCCGTGAATTACCAAAATTGGCGTATCCCATTTATCAACAAAAAGATGAGGCGAATTTGCATAAGATTTTTGAGCAATTTTGTTGTTTTTTTCCCAGTATGCGCCGCCCAAATCCCAATTGACAAACCACATTTCTTCGGTTTCCAAATATTGCTGTTCAAGGTTAAACATTCCGTCGTGCGCAATAAACGCCTTAAAACGCTTGTTGTGATGCCCTGCAAGCCAATAAACCGAAAATCCGCCGTAAGATGCGCCAACGCAGCCAAGATGCTCAGCATCAACGTATTTTTCTTTTGCCAAATCGTCAATCGCCGAAAGATAATCGTTCATATTTTGTCCTCCGTAATCGCCCGAAATCTGTTCTTCCCATTTCTTGCCAAATCCGGGAACTCCGCGTCTGTTTGGCGCAATTATAATGTAACCGTTTGCCGCCATAATTTGAAAATTCCATCTGTACGACCAAAATTGCGAAACCGTGCTTTGCGGTCCTCCTTCGCAGAAAAGTAAAATCGGATATTTTTTATTTGGGTCAAAATTGGGCGGATAAATAACCCACGAATGTAAATCTGCACCGTCTGTGGCTTTGCAAATGCGTTCTTTTACATCGCCCATTTTCAATTTTGCCAAAAGTTCCTTATTTTCAAAAGAAATTTCTGTTTCTGCGCCTGTTTCTGCATTTATCGCATAAATTTCATTGGGTTTGGACATTGACTGTTTTACACCAATCAGGCAATTTGCCGCAGGCAAAACCGACAAATAATCGTGCTGCCCCTGAGTTATTTGACGAATGCTATCTGTTTGAATATCAACAGAATAAATTTGTGTTGTTCCATGCCAACTGCTAATAAAATAAATATTTTTACTGTCGGCAGCCCATGCCAGCGCCGAAACATCCTGGTCGATTTTCGCGGTCAAATCGCGTTTTTCGCCCGTTTGCGTATTCATCAGAAAAATACGATTTTTGTCAGCCTCGTAGCCATCGCGCTCCATACTTTCCCACGCAATCCATTTCCCATCGGGCGAAAACACAGGATTTTGGTCATAGCCCATCATTCCTTCCGTTTTATTTTCCGATTTTTTTTCCTTTATATTATAAAAATAAATATCTGAATTTGTGGAAATTGCATAATCTTTCCCTGTTTTTTTGCGGCAAGTATAAGCGATGGTTTTTCCATCGGGCGACCACGCCAACTGTTCAATGCCGCCCCAAGGTTTCATCGGACTTTCGTACGGCTCGCCTGCAATCAAATCAACATCATTGCGCAGTTTGCCTTCGTAAAGTTCGGCAACAAAAGGATGAGGAACGGTTTCTACCCATTCGTCCCAATGTTTGTACATCAAATCCGTTACAATTTTTCCCGTTGCAAGCGGCAAATCAGAATATTTTTCCGCCGTAGTCTGTCCGTAAGGCACATCTTTTATGTAAAGCAACATTTTGTGGTCGGGCGAAAATTGAAAATCCGAAATTCCGTCTTTAATTTCAGAAATCTGCTTTCGGTTGCCGCCTTTAATGTCCATTACCCAAAGTTGCATCTCACCGCTTTCTGCCGAAAGAAACGCGATATGCTCGTTGTCGAGCCATTTTGCCGAATTTTCGCTGGTTGATGTTTTGGTAATTTGCCGTTTGTTTGAGCCATCGGCATCAACAACAAAAAGTTCGGTATTGCCTTTGTTTTGTGCTATGCTGTAATAAGTTACGCCAAAAAGCACACGTTTTCCGTCAGGCGAAACCTGCGTTGCGTTAATTCGTCCGAACGCCCAAAGAATTTCGGGTGTCATAAGTCCGTTTTTCACTTCTATCTGCGCTTTTTCAATTAATTCTAGTTTTTCCGAAGTTTGATTTGCAGTATTTTCTTTGTTACCGCAAGCCACAATTCCCGTCAAGGCAAGAGCCATAATAGATAGATTTAAGATTTTCATATAAATTTCCATTATTTTTTATATTTTTCTGCAAAAATACAAATTTTATTTCAAAGAAAATAATTTTTTCTGCTTCAATTTTTGCCAAACAAAAAAAGACAAAAGAAAAAATCCATTGCCTTGTTCTGCATAATACTCTGAACTACAAATATTTATTAATATTTGTGTCTTGGTTCGTCGGCTACTGTAAGTTTTGCGCGACCTTTTGCGCGACGCGCTGCCAAAACACGACGTCCATTGGCGGTTGCCATTCTTTCGCGGAAGCCATGTTTGTTCTTTCTTTTCCTTTTCGATGGTTGAAATGTGCGTTTCATTGCTCTTATCGTGTATTTTTATTATTTTTTTACTTATAAATTTTCGGACTGCAAAGGTAATACTTTTTTTTATAATTACAAAAAGATTTTTTATGAAAAATTTTTACCCATGCCACTTTTTTAACTTTCACATTCTTATGAAATCAACTATTGCGATTTTTTCCAATATTTTATTAAATAAATCGTTGTGCAAACAGACAAAATTCCGCTGACAATTCCTGCAATCCAAGTGCTGCTGCTGCCAAAAGTATCAAGCGTTTTTGGGATTGTTTGATTTTCTGAAAAATGTTGAACTAAAATAATCATTGCATTATTGAAAAAATGCGCCCACATAGAAAGGCGAATGTTATTGCTAAATATCACGATATAAGCAAAATACGCGCCTAAAACTATTCGCGGAACAAATCCGAAAAATTGCAAATGAATCAAACTGAACGCCGCCGCCGAAAGCCAAACCGCCGCGTGCAAATTTGTTTTTTCGCTCAAAAGCCGCAACACCGCCCCGCGAAACATTAACTCTTCCGCCACTGCCGCTCCAAGTGCAACAACAGCCATTGCGCCCCAAAAATTTGCGCCAATCATTTGTTCCGCTGCCGCACGCTGTTTGGCTTCGCTTGCGCTGAAAAGTTGGTCGAAAAACGGAATTTGCGCCAAACTTTCGTTCAAAGAAGTCAGTAAATTAATAAACGGCAAAGCCAAAATCAAAATTCCTATAACAGCCGTAATTTCAAACAATTGACTTTTCTTTTTTAAAAATAAAAAACAGGCAACATCTTCGCTGCACAAATAAGCAACAATAAACGCGGGAATTATAAACGACAAAAACATTGCGCCTGCTTGAATTATAAGCAAATCATCAGGATTTTCAGAATTAATCCAATGGAGTTTTTCGCAAACGACAAACGCGCCGCTTACTAAAAACATGCCAAAAAACACAACAAAAATCAGCAAAATCAATTTGCCGAAAAGCCCCGACCGTGCAAAAGAATTTTTCAGTAGATTCATTTTATTTTTCTAAAGCAAAATCCAATTGTTTTTTGTTTAAATCAGCGCGGGCAATGCGGACGGTTAACTGGTCGCCAAGCTGGAATTTGCGATGTCTGCGCCGACCTTCAAGACAATAATTTTTTTCATCAAGAACATAAAAATCATCGTCCAAATCGCGTATGGAAATCATTCCCTCGCATTTATTTTCAATCAATTCCACGTAAATTCCCCATTCGGTAACGCCAGAAATTACGCCGTCATAAACTTCTCCAATTTTATCTGACAAAAATTCCACCTGTTTATATTTAATCGACGCGCGCTCGGCATTAGAAGCAATTTGTTCCATTTTTGAAGAATGTTCGCAATATTCCTCGTATTCATCTGCATTTGCCGACTTGGCTCCTTCTGCATAACTTTCCAAAAGTCGATGAACCATCATATCGGGATAACGACGAATTGGCGATGTGAAATGCGTGTAAAACGGCATTGAAAGTCCGTAATGACCGATATTTGCAGTCGAATAAACCGCTTTTGCCATTGAACGCACAGCGAGTGTTTCCACAAGATTTTGTTCGGGCTTGCCTTCAACATCATCAAGAAGTTTATTTACTGCTGATGAAATGGCGGTTTTGCTGCCCGATGTTTTTAAATTGTAACCAAAACGGCGAATAAAATCCGCAAAAGTTTTGAGTTTTTCTGGATTTGGCACATCATGAATTCTATAAACAAATGTTTTTGCCGTTCGCCCTTTCGGCACTTTACCAATGTGTTCGGCAACAGTTCGATTTGCCAAAAGCATAAATTCTTCAACAAGTTTATTGCTGTCTTTTGCTTGCGTGAAATACGTAGAAAGCGGTTTTCCGTTTTGGTCAATTTTAAAACGCACTTCAACGCGGTCGAAAGCGATTGCACCATTGGCAAAACGCTGCTCGCGAAGTTTTTTTGCAAGTTTATCCAAAATTAACATTTCTTCTGCGCAATCTCCCTGCCCTGTTTCAATAATTTGCTGCGCCTGCTCGTAAGCAAAACGGCGGTTGCTTTTGATAACAGTTTTAGCAATTTTATAATCGATGACCTGCGCCTGCTCGTTCATTTGGCAAATTACCGAAAAAGTAAGTTTTTCCTCGTCCTGCCGCAACGAACAAACGCCGTTTGAAATATGTTCGGGCAACATCGGCACTGTTCTATCAACCAAATAAACCGAAGTTGCGCGTTTGTAACCTTCTTCATTAATAATGGAATTTGTTGAAATATAATGAGTTACATCTGCAATATGAATTCCTACTTCAAAATTTCCGTTTTCGAGTTTGCGCACCGAAAGCGCATCGTCAAAATCCTTCGCATCGGCGGGGTCGATAGTAAAAGTTGTAACTTCGCGCATATCAATGCGTTTGCCGATTTCTTCGGGCGTAATACCCGCTTGGATTTTTGCCGCCTCATTTTCCACATTTTGCGGATATTTGTACGGCAAACCAAATTCTGCCAAAATTGCGTGCATCTCGGCGGTATTATCGCCTTTATCTCCAAGAATATCAATTACTTCGCCAACAGGATTTTTGGAATTTTCGTTCCATTCTATCAGGCGCACAACGGCTTTTTGTCCGTTTTTGCCGCCTTTTAATTTATCTTTTGGAATAAAAATATCGTTGGTAAGAATTTTGTGGTCAATATCCAGAAATGCATAATTATCAGATACTTGCAACACACCGACAAAAGTATCTTTTGCACGTTTTATGATTTCCACAATTTCGCCTTCGGGTTGCAGCCCGCGCCGCTGAGCATAGCGAAAAACGCGCACTTGGTCGCCCAAAAGCGCGTGAAGCGCTTTGCGTTCAGGAATAAAAATCGGCTCGCCGCCACCTGTCGGCTCAACATAAGTTTTCACGCCTTCGCGAAGGACAATACCCTCTAATTTGCCCGTTTGAGCACTTAAACGAAACTTCCCTTTTGATGTTTCTTTCAAAAAATCTTCAAAAGCCAACTGATTCATAGTTTGGCTGACAAAAACCTTCAAACTTTCAGCCTCAATATCAAGTAAAGCCGAAACCTGCTTATAATTCAATTCTTTTGACGGAAATTCATTAAAAACCTCCGCAACTTTACGCAGCAACTCTTCCTGCTTGAAACTGCTTTTTTTGCTGTTTTTTTTCGACATAATATTTATCGTTTTGTAATTTATGATTTTTTTTAATTTGAAAATTTGGCTTATGCCGATTTTCAATATTGTTTGTTTGAAAAAATATTTTGCAAAAATACGGAAAATATTTTGTATTTCGAATGTTGCGCATATTGACATTCTATATTTGATTTCCATATATCAAAATAATTGCTTGAAAAACAAATGTATAACGCACTCTAACATTTATTTTGATTAAAAATTCATCAAATTTCAATTGTCAATAAAACAAAAATATATCTAAAAACAATTAAAATATTTTTCTGTTTAAAAATATCAA
>WRGS01000124.1 GCA_009787075.1 Paludibacter sp. | reverse complement strand
GCAAGCATTCCATCAATTTTGTGCATTTCGGTTAATATATCCGACATTTTATTGACGCTGAACACATTGGACGGACGATTCGTGCAACAGACAAATAAAATTATCAGAAATAAAAATGATATTTTAAGAAAAATTTTTGTCATTGATTTAAATTTTTTTGCAAAAATAATATTTTATATGGGAGTTTGTTTAAATTTCACAAAATAATACGAAAAACAAGTTTATTTCGCACTACAAATCCTGCAAGATGATGGATAAAAAAGAGAGGCTGCCCTTTTGAGACAGCCTCTTAAATTGATTATTTAAACAACATTAATTCAATTCTACAAATTCAATACAGTGCAGTTATTGTATATGTGTCAGGATCTACCCCCCATGAACCAGCAGCAACTCTCCATGCATAACCAAAAGTAAAAGTCTTTGTTGCTTCATCATATTCAAAAGGACCTTCAGGCGCACTATAAGAAGCATATATCATTCCATAATCAGAATGAATCTCTCCTGTTTGAAAACCTGTACGGCTTCCTATTTTAGAACCGCCGACCATAGTAATTTCACTTCCTCCATTCCATTGAAAATAAGCATCATAGCCGTCATGACCACAAAATGCTTTTATGCGGTATCTTTCTGTTGCAGGAGAATATTCCATATCAGCCTCCCATGATTCCCACCACCAACCAGAATAATATTCGCCGGTCGAATATGGTGCAAAATCTTCTTTTATCACATTAAAAACAATGACAGGAAATACATCGGACACTGTATATGGGTCTGTCTGATTTTGTTCAACTGATATTTGAAATAGGTACTGCTTCATTAGTTCTACATTGCCTGTTACTGTTATATCAAATGTCGTTTCAGCTTCACCTGCTGCAAATGATACAGACGATGGAGCAATAAATGCATTTTCGGCGGCACACGAAAACAACAAACCAACTGTAAGCGGAGCGTTAGAAATTTCTCTGGCAATTGTTACAGATATTTTTGTTGCATCTATTTCAAGCGTCAAATTATTTTCCTGTTCTGGAAAATATACTTTATTGCTTTCCTTGTTGAATTGCGGCGACGGTTCGCGCACAATATCGTCCTTACAGGCAATAAACGTCATCGTCATTATAAAAATTGACAATAATCCTATTTTATTTAAATGTTTCATATTGATACTATTTTATTTAATTTACTAAAGATAAATAATTATTAATTAATCTGTAACACCATCTAAAAGAGATGCGCCGTTACCAGGTGTCGGTTGTGTGCCTCCCTCATTTTGTTCTATTGCTACATTGTTAGTAGTTTCCCTTTGTACAAAACGCAACAATAACCATGGGTCATTTGCTGCAATATTGAACTGGTAAGATTCTGGCACATTTGTAACTGCGCCGGGGTGGAAACGAACAACGTTTTTTCCCAAACGCATTATATCTGCCATAGCGAAACCCTCGCCCCAAAGTTCAATTCGGCGTTGCAGCCATACTTCGTTGGAGAAATTATCAACATTAGCCGCTGTACTTGTATATGAAGGGTCGCGGTAACTTTTCACAAAATTTTCCAATATCTGTCTTCCCTCAGCCAGTCTGCCCGCTTTTGCTGCGGCTTCCGCTTTAATCAGAATCATTTCTTCGGCTCTCATCATGCACCAGTCGCCATCATTAACAGTTGCACCAATCCCTGAACGTTGTCCAAACTTAACATTAGCGTATGCAGTCATTGGAACTTTTGTATCTGGAATAGATGCATTCACAATATCTTGTCCGTTATAAGTAATATTATTAGCATAATCTGTCCATGACAAACCGTTCAAATTTGGCGAATATTTGCTCGCATTCAGCCACCATGCTTTACGTACATCGGTAGCAGGGATTTTGTCGTACAACAATTTATTAATGCTGCGCCAAATACCTGCGTATGCCACATAACTGCTGGATGAAAACGAACCTATTTGCGAAGGCCACGATGCCAGTTCATCACCGATTACATCTGCTGGAATCAGCGCTGCCCAAATCCAGTTATGGTCATTTGCCTCACAAAAACCCGGTGTTTGAATTTCACTGCTTGAATATGGCGAGTAACCACTCATTGCCTTATCGGCATCTGCAGCCGCTTTATCCCATTCTTCCATATACAAATATGCTCTTGCACGCAAACCATAGGCAACTCGTTGGTCTATTTGCCCTTTATTTGCACGAACAAAGCCGTCCAAATCGCTAATAGCATCGGTCAAATCTTGTACAATTGCTTCATACAGTTCTGAAAGCGGAACACGCGGATTATTACGAAAATCTACGCCTTCTTTCATCATTGGAACAGAAGGCTTATTTTCATTGCCCTTATATTTGAATTGAAAATATGGAGCTAAAGACAGATAAGAAAATGCACGCATTGCCTCTGCTTGACCTCTTATTGCTTTCAAAGCAGCATCTTCGGTACCATCAGGTACCATATCAAGCACTTCGTTTGTTGCATATAAAATTTTATAGAACAATCCATAGCGTATTTGAGGATTGGCATAAGTAGGCGTTCTGTCCGAATACTCCAAAGCCACTGAAAACCAGTCGTAGCCCGAAACTATATTAACCATATCGCCGCTGTTGAGGTCTTGCCCCAAAGTTACAGCCATATACCCCATATCGTCAGCACGTCCATAAGTTACATTGGTTAAACCAAACATAACGTATGGTTTGCTAAGTAAAGAGTACATGCCGTTTAATGTTGCATTTGCACGACTTGGAATTGCATTTACCGCATCGGTAATCTGCTCGATATCTTCTGTTCCACCTTCATAATGTAAATTCAAATCATTACAGAAAGTGAATAGAAACATAACAGATATCAAAATCGTCACTGTTGATAAATATTTTATTTTCATCATATTTTTTTAAAAAAAAAGATTAATAATTAATAAATTAAAATGTAATTGTCAAACCGCCTGAAATCGAACGCATTTGACTGTAAACATAGTTACCGGATGTAGTAGAACCTGCTACTCCTGCTCCAGAATCAAGTAAATATAAGTTTTGGCTTTGACGCGGGTCAAAACCTTTACGCGCACTGAACAATGCCAAGTTGTCGCCTGTAACATAAACCCTCAAACTGCTTATTTGCAATTTTTCAAGATATCTTGCAGGTATATTATAACCCAAAGTCAGTGAATTCAAACTCACAAAGTTTGTGCTGGTCAAAAAGCGGCTGCTGTTTTGCTGGTTAATATCATCTGCAGAATTAATTCTTGGAATATCTGTATTAGTGTTTGTTGGAGTCCATGCATTTAGAATATCAAGATGCCAATTGCGTCCTGATTGCTTTCCTGTATGCATTAATTCCTGATAGGTACCATCGTATGCTTTTCCTCCAAACTGATATGCAAACTGCGCTCCCAAATCAAAACCGTAAAAATAGATAGAAGTACCAAAACCGCCATAAGCATCAACGCTTACATCGCCTAAATCAGATTGTTTCGCATCGGCATAGTTGGTAGTCAATGAATTGTCTCCATGGTCGGGGTCGGTATAGTACAACGACAGCCCTGTTTCCTTATCAACTCCTGCATATTTAACCATATACGCTTCATTCAATGAACCGCCTATTTTTAATATGTAACTACCGTATTTTATTCCTTCAGGCGAACTTATTTTTACATAATCAGGTAATGATAACATTTTACTCTTAATAAATGAAATATTACCAAATAGCGTCCATGCGAAATTTTTTGTGTTGATAAGTTTTGATGTCAATTCAATTTCAACTCCGCTATTAGCTACGGAACCGCCATTTTGTGGCTCACTTGAAAAACCGGAACTTGGCGGCATTGGCACAGAAAACAACATATTAGAATTAACGCGGCGGAAATAATCTACATTACCCGACAATTTTTCTTTAAATAATGAAAATTCCACTCCTGCATTGAGCAGTTTTTGCGCTTCCCAAGTTAAATTGGCATTACCTACAGCACTCAAGGTGGTAACATAGTCTCCTACTGCACTATTATATGCAACATCCCATAGTCTGCGGAAAGCATAGTAAGTTAGTATTTGGTCGTTACCCTGCGTACCATAACTCGCTTTCAATTTTAACATATCAAGCCAATTATTTGTTTTACTCATAAATTTTTCACTGCTTAAACTCCATGCAGCGCCAATACTTCCAAAAAGCCCCCATCGTTTATTTGGTGCATAACGTGACACACCTTCATAACGTACTGTAGCATTAAAAAAATATCTGTTTTTCAAATCGTATTGCAAGCGTCCAAAAGCCCCTGATGTACCGTAATTCTGGGTATAAGAAAAAGCATGTTGATTCGCAGGTTCAATGCCGAAAGCATTGTTCAACTCGCCAATAAATGGGTTGAACAAGTGATTGTTAGTTCCACGCAAATTTTGACGTTTCAAACGATATGTTTCCCACCCTGCCAATAACTCAATTTTATGAATTTCGCCGAACAACAATTTATAATCGGCTATATATTGTTGATTGAATGTAAAGCTGCGATAATGTTCTACAGCCACAGCACCGTCAGTTTGAGGACTGCCATAAAAAGGATTACTTAAAGACATAGCTCTATCATTGGAAACATTCGGTGTGATACGGGCAGTAACTGACAGTCCTTTTAATGGGGTAATTGTAGCGTAAATATTATTGCTTACCAAATCATAATAGTCATAATTTTGGTCTATCAAAAGATTTATAGCATTGTTGCCTCTTGGTGCAGAACCCGGACGGATAAAACCTGTATTGTTGCCTGAATCAAACACTGTATAACCATTTCTGTCTGTTTTAATGCTGCCGTCGGCATTACGGACATAGAATGGAAAAATTGGCGCCATTTCGTTCATTGTGAAAAATACATTCCCTGTACTGCCCCAAGTAGATTGATAACCCGGATTTTGATAATTAGCAAAAGCATAAGTGGTATTCAAACCTACTTTAAGCCAACTTTTGACTTGTGAATCTATATTGCCATTTATTGTATAGCGCGAAAAACCCGAACCTTTAACCAATCCAGGGTCGTCAAGATAACCTGCTGAAATAAAGAAAGTTGTCTTGTCGTTGCCGCCTGAAATTTGAACGTTGTATTCTTGACGCAAATTTCCAGTATTTAACGTTTCTTTTTCCCAATTATCAGGAGTATAAAAATAATCGCCTCGCCTGTATCCCAATGTAGCATTAGGATTTAATTTGAAATTTGTACCGATAAAACGTTCACCGTCAGGAATTGTATAAACCTGATAGCCTGCGCCTGTCTGACTGAATATGTTTGCATCTGCATAAGCGAATGCGTTTACAGCCGATTTACCTGAATAAATCTGCGAATTGTACAATGCCTTATACAGAGTTTCGTAATACATTGCAGGGTCAGTCATAGTATTGTAATTCGGCACTGCACGGCTGCTGCTTCCCCATTTTGCATCAACAGTTACGTTTGTGCTTGTTTTACTGCCTTGTTTGGTAGTAATCAATATCACACCATTTGCACCTCGTGCACCGTAAATAGCCGTGCTTGAAGCATCTTTCAAAACAGTCATTGATTCGACATTGTGCGGATCAAGTAAATTAATTGAAAATGGACTTGTAACAGGTGCGCCATCAATAACGTACAAAGGAACTGTACCTCCATTTACTGAGCCAACTCCGCGAATGTTAATTGTTGCCGCTGTACCAGGTTGTCCGCTGCCACTTACCACTTGAACGCCTGCTGCTGCACCCTGTAGCGCATTAGTCATATTAGATGTAGAGCGTTGCAATAACTTATCTCCATCAACTACGGCAGCAGCACCTACAAACTGAGCTCGAGTAACAGTACCATAGGCTATTTCTATAACCTGAACCTCTTTTAACATCGTTTCATCTGCTTCAAGTCGTATTACAACGCCATTGGCAGCAGCTACTTCTTTGGTCAGGTGTCCTACACTGGAAACAACCAAAGTTGCGCTTTGCGGCACAGAAATAGTAAATTGCCCTTCGGCATCTGTCATTGTT
>WRGS01000123.1 GCA_009787075.1 Paludibacter sp. | reverse complement strand
CTAATTATTTGCCATATAATGATGATTTTTCTCTTTAGCAAATTTCGTGTCAAAAAATTTCATTCGTTCTACCAATACTTGTGTTTATTTTTGTTTTGTTTATGGATTAATTATTTACATATTTTTAAAATTTCTAATCCGCTTAAAATTAAATCTTTGCTTTTTTCTTTCGTTTGCCTTTTGTCTATTGTTTTTTCTCTTTGCTTTAAAATATTTTGAAACGCAGCGATATGTTCGGGTGTTGTACCGCAGCAGCCTCCAATAATATTAACTAATTGATTTTCAATATAATCTTTTACTTGCAAAGCCATAATTTCAGGTGTTTGGTCGTATTGCCCAAGTTGGTTTGGCAAGCCCGCATTAGGATATGCACTGACAAAGAACGGCGATTTTGAACTCAATTCCTGTAAAAACGGCATCATTTCCTTTGCGCCAAAAGAGCAATTTAGCCCTACAGAAAGCGGCTCGGCGTGAGATATAGACGCTAAAAACGCCTCAATTGTTTGCCCTGCAAGCAACCGTCCGCTCACATCGGCAACTGTTGCCGAAAACATTATTTCAACTTTTTTATTTTCCTGATTCATAGCATTTTGCACTGCAATTATTGCCGCTTTTGCATTCAAAGTATCAAAAATAGTTTCAATTAACAACGCATCTACGCCACCATCAATCAACGCCAAAGCCTGCTCTTGATATGCGCTGACAAGTTCGTCAAAAGTAATTGCCCGCAAAGCAGGATTTGCAGCATCGGGCGAAAGCGAGAGCGATTTATTTGTTGGACCCATTGACCCGACAACAAAACGCTGTTTTTCAGGATTTTGTGCAGTAAATTTGTCGGCGGCGCGGCGAGCAATTTTTGCTGCGGCAAGATTGATTTCGCGCACAAAATCGCCCATTTCATAATCTGCCATCGAAATACGCTGTGCATTGAAAGTATTTGTTTCTATAATATCTGCACCTGCTGTAAGATATTGACAATGAATATTATAAATAATTTCTGGCTGCGTCAAAGAGAGTAAATCGTTGTTGCCTTTGAGTTCGGTATGCCACGCGGCAAAACGCTCTCCGCGATAGTCGTTTTCGGTCAAATTTTGCCTCTGTATCATTGTTCCCATTGCACCATCGAGAACTAAAATCCTGTTATTTAATGCTTTGCGTAAAGTTGTCATTGTTCAAAGTTATAATTATTTTGAATTGAAAATTTATATAAATTGCAAAATTACATTTTTTTTCATTTATTTTATGTAATTTTGCTTTTTCAAATAATAAAAAATTGAAAAATAATTGCAAACAGAAATAAAATTTTGAAATATAATGCAACCCTTAGCCGAAAGAATGCGTCCGCATACCATTGACGATTATATTGGGCAAAAACATTTAGCGGGAAAAAATGCTGTTTTGCGCAAAATGATTGAAACGGGCAATGTGGCATCGTTTATTTTGTGGGGACCGCCCGGTGTCGGCAAAACCACTCTTGCGCAAATAATTGCCAACACGCTTGATTTGCCGTTTTTTACCCTTAGCGCGGTCAGTTCAGGCGTTAAAGATGTGCGCGAAGTGATTGACAAGGCGCGGTCGCAGGGAATGTTTGCAAAAAGCGGCAATCCGATTTTGTTTATTGACGAAATTCACCGTTTCAGCAAGTCGCAGCAGGATTCGTTGCTTGGCGCGGTAGAAAACGGTACTATTACGCTTATCGGCGCAACTACCGAAAATCCTTCGTTTGAGGTGATTTCGCCTTTGCTTTCGCGATGTCAGGTTTATGTGCTCAATCCTTTGGAAAATGCTGATTTGCTGGAACTTGCACAACGTGCAATTTCTGAAGATATTGAATTAAAAAAACTTAAAATTGAAATAAAAGAAACCGATGCTTTATTGCGATTTGCAGGCGGAGATGCACGCAAATTGTTGAATATCATTGAATTAATTGTAAATGCAGAACCAGAACACGCCAAAATCATCGAAATAACCAATGCGCTTGTTACCGAACGGCTGCAACAAAATCCGCTCGCCTACGACAAAGACGGCGAAATTCATTACGATATTATTTCTGCCTTTATCAAATCAATTCGCGGTAGCGACCCAGATGCAGCGATTTATTGGCTTGCGCGAATGATTGCAGGCGGTGAAGATTTGAAATTTATTGCACGGCGGCTTGTGATTCTTGCTGCCGAAGATATTGGACTGGCAAATCCTAATGCGTTACTGCTGGCAAATGCTTGCTTTGATTCTATTCATAAAATAGGGTTTCCTGAGGCACGAATTCCTTTGGCGGAAACCACAATTTATCTTGCAACATCGCCCAAAAGCAATTCGGCGTATCTGTCGATAGAGCAGGCGGCAGCAATAGTTGAGCAAACGGGAAATTTGCCCGTTCCACTGCATTTGCGCAATGCGCCTACAAAATTAATGAAAGATTTGGGTTATCATAAAGGCTATAAATATGCGCACGATTATGATGAACATTTTGTAGAACTTCAATATCTGCCCGACAAACTGCTAAAAACACGAATTTGGCAAATGCAGGACAATCCTCAGGAAAATAAAATGACCGAATATGTGCGCAAATTGTGGAAAGGCAGATATTAACCACAGGCTTGTTATTTTTCAGTTTTCATAAAAAAGTATTAATTTTGCGCTGTTAAACTAAAAAAATTGGAAATCAGAAATAAAATCTGGAACTTGATTTTTTTTAATTTTTAAAACAATTAATTGAAAATTTATAATTGAATGGAAAATTTTTTCTTTCACCCAACCGCTATTATTGACAATGGGGCAAAAATCGGAAAAGGTACAAAAATCTGGCATTTTTCGCATATTATGCCCAATTGCGTAATTGGTGAAAATTGCAATATCGGTCAAAATGTTGTTATTTCGCCTGATGTGTCGCTTGGGCAAAATGTGAAAATTCAAAATAATGTTTCGGTTTATACAGGCGTTATTTGCGAAGACGATGTTTTTCTCGGTCCATCAATGGTTTTTACAAACGTGATAAATCCGCGCAGCCACGTAAATCGCAAAGACCAATATATGCAAACTGTTATACGTAAAGGGGCATCTGTGGGCGCAAATGCCACGATCGTTTGTGGAAATGAAATTGGCGAATATGCTTTGATTGGCGCAGGAAGCGTGATTACAAAGCCTGTAAAGCCATACGCACTCGTTGTGGGTAATCCTGCGCGGCAAGTGGGCTGGGTAAGCAAAAACGGACATAAACTGCATTTTGATGAAAACGGAATCGGTGTTTGCCCCGAAACATCGGAAAAATATAAATTGAAAGACGGAAAAGTTTCTGTAATTTTCGATTAACAAACTAAATGACTGAAAAATTAAATTCATATACGCTTAAATATCTGCTTGGCGAGGAAAAAATTCCCATTCCACAATACCGCAAATGGAATAATTTTATTGAAATTGCAGGCGCGCGCGAAAATAATCTGAAAAATCTTACGGTGCGTTTTCCTTTAAATGTGATGACGGTTGTAACTGGCGTGAGCGGTTCAGGTAAATCGTCTCTTGTGGGAAAAATTTTTTATCCTGCGTTGAAAAAATATTACGGCGGTTCGGCAGAGCAAACAGGCAAATTTGACACTTTGCGCGGCAGTATGATGCTCGCACGCGATATTGAATTTGTTGACCAAAACCCGATTGGTCGCTCAACTCGCTCAAATCCTGTAACTTACATCAAGGCTTATGACGAAATTCGGCGGCTTTTTTCCGAACAGCAACTTTCCAAACAAATGAATTTTCCGGCTTCGTTTTTTTCTTTCAATACGCCGGGCGGTCGTTGTGAAGAGTGTCAAGGCGAGGGTACGGTTACTGTTGAGATGCAATTTATGGCTGATTTGACGCTCGAATGTGAAAGTTGCAAAGGCAAACGTTTCAAACCTGAAATTTTGGAAGTGCAATATAAAGGCGCAAATATTTATGATATCTTAGAAATGACTGTAAATCAGGCGATTGAATTTTTCAGTAAATCAAATGGAACTGTTGAAAAACGCATTGTAAAACGTCTGAAACCTTTGCAGGACGTTGGCGTAGGCTATTTGAAGTTGGGGCAATCGTCTTCAACGCTTTCGGGCGGTGAAAGCCAGCGCGTAAAACTTGCATCTTTTTTGGCAAATGAAAAACCAGAGCCTACAATTTTCGTGTTCGATGAACCGACCACAGGGTTGCATTTTCATGATATAAAAACATTGCTTGCTGCACTCAACGCACTGATTTCCAAAGGGCATACTGTTATAATTATCGAACACAATCCCGAAATTATAAAATGCGCCGACCATATTATTGATTTAGGACCCGAAGGCGGCGATGAGGGCGGTGAAATTGTTTTTGAAGGTACGCCTGAAAAATTAATTGAGTGCAAAAAAAGTTATACAGGAAAATTTTTGAAAGAAAAATTAAAACCGCAAAAATGAACGCAATTTTAAAATATTTTTTAGAAAATCCGCTTGAAGCCGTAGGCACAACTTTAAGTTTGATTTTTATTTATCTTTCTGTAAATGAAAAAGTTGCCTTGTGGATTTTTGGCTTTTTTTCGGCTGTTTGTTATGTTGTTGTTTTTTTTCAGTCGAAAATTTACGCAGGCTTGACCTTACAGTTTTATTATATTTTTATTAGCATTTACGGTTTTTACAATTGGAAATTCGGCAAAACAGAAAATACAGAAAATCAATTAATTATAACAAAAACCAAAGCAAATCAATGGATTGTTTTTGCGGTTTCAGCCGTGTTGATATTTTTTGCGTATTTTATTGTGTTAAAGCGTTTTACCGATTCGCAAGTTCCTTTTGGCGATTCGTTTGCAACTGCGCTGTGCGTTGTAGCAACTTTTATGCTCGCACGCAAACTGCTCGAAAATTGGCTGATTTTTATCATTGCCGATTCGTTTGCAGTCGGGCTGTATATTTATCAAGGACTTTATATAACTGCTTGTTTATTTGCAGTTTATACAATTATGGGCGTTTTGGGATATTTTAGATGGAAAAAGTCAATGATTTAATTCTCGGTGATTTAATTCCACATCTGCATCAAATTTTTTCTGTAAATGTTCCGCCATTTTTTGCGCACAATAAACCGAGCGATGTTGCCCCCCTGTGCAACCAAAGGAAATTTGCAAATCGGTAAAACCGCGTTTGAGGTAGCGAGCAACCGATTTATCAACAAGCGAATAGCAGTTTTCAAGAAATTTGAGAATTTCGCCGTCATTTTCTAAAAACTTTGCAACAGGTGCATTTAAACCTGTTAAATCTTTGTATTCTAAATATTTACCCGGATTATTTATTGCTCGGCAATCGAAAACAAATCCGCCTCCGTTGCCCGAAACATCGGCAGGAATTCCTTTTTTATACGAAAAACTGAAAACGCGCAAAAGCAGTTTTTCTCTCTTTGGTTTTGGTTTAAATTGTTCTAAATCAGTTAATTGCTGTAAAATTTTTATTAAATACGGAAATTTTTCATTTGGAACATTTTCAATAATTTCTCTCAAATTTTTTATAGCGGCAACGATGCTGTCGATAAAATGCTGTTTTTTCTCAATTAAGCCTCTAAAACCGTATGCACCAAGTACTTGCAGCGTTCTAAAAAGCGCGAAGATATTCAGATTTTTGCGAAATTCCTCTTGGGAAAAGTCCGTAAATTTTGCCAAATTCTGTAAATAAATTTGCATTAAATCTTCTTTCAAATCAGGCGGAAAATTCGCGCTCGCCTGCCAGAGAAACGAGGCAAGGTCATAATAAATTGCGCCGCGCCTTGCACCCTGAAAATCAATAAAATACGGTTTTCCGTCTTTTAACATCACGTTGCGGCTCTGAAAATCGCGGTACATAAATTTATCGCCAAGCGGAACATTGAGCAAAGATTCTGAAAAATTTTCAAAATCATTTTCCAATAAATTTTCCTGAAAATCAATATTTTGCAATTTCAAAAAGCAATATTTGAAATAATTCAAATCCCACAT
>WRGS01000122.1 GCA_009787075.1 Paludibacter sp. | reverse complement strand
GATTAAGATTGTGCTGCGAATTTATTTTGTCGAAAATATTTTTAAATTTTTCAAAATTATTAAAATTTGCTTTGCGCATTGTTTGCAAAACGCGCTCTTGGGTATGTTCGGGCGCAACTTTGAGCCGCCCCGAAACGTGATTGATTATCAATTCGTTAAGATATTCGCGCTCGTGATTTTCATTTTTTTCTCCCAAAAGCATATCATAGCGCACACCGCTGCCGATAAACGATTTTTTGATTTCCGCCATCGCGTCAATTTTTTTGTAAAGATTGATAAGCGGCTGTAAATCAGCATTTAAGTTTTTGCACATTTTAGGAAAAACACAACTTGGTTTTTTGCATTTTTTGCAAATTTCAAGATTTTTCCCGCTCATTTGGTACATATTTGCCGATGGACCTCCCAAATCGCTTAAATATCCTTTAAAATCAGGCATTTGCACTATTTTTTTTATTTCCGATAGAATGGAGTTTTCCGAGCGGGAAGAAATAAATTTGCCCTGATGAGCCGAAATTGTACAAAACGCGCAGCCGCCAAAGCACCCGCGATGAATATTTACAGAAAATTTTATCATTTCATAAGCAGGAATTGTTTTGCCGCGATATTTTGGATGCGGCAGGCGAGTAAAAGGCAAATCGTAAATTGCATCTAATTCTTCGCTGGCAAGCGGCGGATATGGCGGATTGACTGCAATATACTGATTTCCAATTTTTTGCAAAATATGTTTTGCATTAATTTTATTGCTTTCCTCTTCAATAATTTTAAAATTTTCGGCATATTTTATTTTATTTTTCAAACAGTCTTCGTGTGAATGGAGTAAAATCGCATTTTCGTGATTTTGCGGTTTGGTGTTTATTAAATAAAATGTTTGCGGAATATTTTTTATTTCGTGGAATTTTTTCCCATTTTTTAAATCATTAATAATGGAAATAAGCGGTTTTTCGCCCATTCCATATACAGCCAAATCTGCGCCGCTTTCGGATAAAATACTTTGTTTTAGGCAATTATCCCAATAATCGTAATGTGTGAACCTCCGCATTGAAACTTCAATTCCTCCGATAAGAATCGGGGTATCGGGAAAAAGTTTTTTCAGAATTTGACAATAAACAATCGTTGTACGGTCGGGGCGTGCGCTTGCTCGTCCTTCAGGCGTGTAAGCATCATCGGAACGCAGGCGGCGATTGGCGGTGTAATGATTGACCATTGAATCCATATTGCCGCCCGAAACTGCAAAGAACAAACGCGGACTACCGAATTTGCGGAAATCGCGCAAATCGTCCTGCCAATTTGGCTGCGGCACAATGGCAACAGTAAGTCCTTGACTTTCAATTACTCGCGCAATTACAGCATTTGCAAACGCAGGATGGTCAACATAAGCATCGCCCGAAAACAATATCACATCAACCTGTTCCCAGCCGCGCAAACGCGCTTCTTTTACCGTAGTTGGCAGAAAATCAGTAAGTTGCGGAAGATTATTCATTAGGTTGCATCACTCCTTTCTGCCTGACGTGCAAGTTTTATAAAAACATCAAAAATTGTGTCGGTTTTAAATTGTGTTTTCAAATTTTGCGGCGAATCAAGCGCACGAATTTGTCCGTCAACCATTATCGAAATTCGATGACAATATTCCGCTTCGTCCATATAATGCGTTGTAACAAAGACAGTTGTTCCTTGCGCCGATGCTTTGTAAATCATTTCCCAAAAAGTCCGCCGTGCAATCGGGTCAACTCCGCCTGTCGGTTCATCGAGGAATACTATTTTTGGATTATGAAAAGTTGCAACCGAAAATGCCACTTTTTGCTTAATTCCTAATGGTAAAGATTTTACAAGCAAATTCCGCTCATTTGTCAGATTGAGTTCGTTAATCCAAAAATCTGCCCGTGTGCGAATTTCTTTGCTGCTCATTCCGTAAATTCCGCCAAAAAGCCGCATGTTTTCAAAAATTGTGAGGTCGTTGTAAAGCGAAAAAATTTGGCTCATATAGCCGATGTTCTGTTTGATTTTTTGCGGTTCGCGGTAAATATCATATTTCACCACCGTTCCTTGCCCTGAAGTTGGTTTTAGCAAGCCGCACAGCATACGCATAGTTGTTGTTTTACCTGCACCGTTTGCCCCGAGAAATCCAAAAATTTCGCCTTCCGCCACATCAAAACTCACGTGGTCAACTGCTACAAAATCGCCAAAAACTTTTGTCAATTCGTGCGCTGTTATAGTTTTATTATTTTGGGAAATCATTATATTTTATTTATCCGCAAAAGTTTCTATTTCACATTCAAAAACAAAATGGACAAATCTTATCAAAGAACTTACAGTTTTGTCATTAAACTGTTTCTTTCAAAAATTTTATTTTGCAAAAATAATTAAAAAAATGATTTTTCCCAAAAACATCAATTATTAAAAAAAAAATTATAATTTTGTTGTTTTATTTTAAATTAAAAAATAATACCCAAATTATTAAACCATAAAAAATCTATGCCATATATCTTTTTCGACAAAAACCTGATGACAAATTTGGAACGTTCGCTTTCCAAAGAAATTATTCGTACAAACCGCGCGGGAGCATACAGCAGCAGTTCTATAACTGAGTGTAACACGCGCAAATATCACGGTTTGCTGGTTACGCCCGTTCCTGAATTGGACGATGCAAATCACGTTATTCTTTCTTCGTTGGACGAAACGATTGTACAGCATGGCGCAGAATTTAATCTTGGATTGCATCAGTACGAAGGCAACAATTTCAGCCCCAACGGACATAAATATATACGCCAATTTGATTGTGAGGTGGTTTCGCGCACTCTTTATCGCGTTGGCGGCGTGATTATGTCAAGAGAGTTATTGCTTGTCGGGTTTGAGCCGCGCCTTTTGTTGAAATATACGCTTTTAGATGCTCATTCGCCTACAATAATTCGTTTTCGTCCGTTTCTTGCATTTCGGCGAGTTGATGAATTAACGCATGTTAATTCGCTGGCAGATAATTCTTTTGAAAAAACTGAAAATGGAATTTCAGTAAAAATGTATGATGGCTATCCGCGTCTTTATATGCAATTTTCTAAAAAAAATACTTACACGCATTCGCCCGATTGGTACAACAATATTAAATATTATAAGGAAGAACAGCGCGGATACGAATATTTGGAAGATTTATACGTTTCAGGCGCTTTTGAAATGTCTGTTAAAAAAGGTGAAACGATAATTTTTTCGGCAGGATTTTCAAAAATAGACACATCAAAATTAAAAATTCTTTGGGATTATGAATATTCCAAACGAAATACGCGCCCAGATATGTTTAACTGCTTGAAAAACAGTGCGCAACAATTTTATTTACGCGAAGGCAACAAAGTTTATCTGCTTGCGGGCTATCCTTGGTATAAGCCGCGTGCGCGAGACGAATTTATTGCTCTCGCGCCCTGTACGCTTGCTGTGGGACGAAATGATTATTTTGAAGATATTATGAATACGGCGATTGACGAAATAAAAAATTTTTTAAGCGGAAAAAAACATAATTTTAAAATTGAAGGGCTTGATGCGCCCGATGCGCTTTTGTGGTTTATAAATCTTGTGCAGCAATATGGGAATTATACTTCGCCCGAAGAAGCGGCGAGAAAATACGGAAAATTTGTTCTCGAAATAGTAGATTTTATTCGCCGCCAAAAACATAAGTATCTGCTGCTACACAGCAAAGGTTTGTTGTATGTTGATGGGCGCACAACACCTGCAACGTGGATGAATGCGGTGGAAAATGGTCGCCCGATAACGCCGCGAACAGGTTATATTGTCGAAATTAACGCTTTATGGTACAATGCGTTGAAATATGCTGCTGTGGTTTCTAATTTTTTGAATGAAAAACACACTGCGGATTTGCTCGAAAATCAGGCGGAAAGAATGCGTGAAGCGTTTGTGGAAACATTTTGGAACGGAATTTATCTTTATGATTTTGTTGACGGCGAAGTACGCAACCGCGAAGTGCGCCCTAATATGATTTATGCTGTTGGATTGCCGTTTTCGCCATTGGAAAAAACGCAGCAAAAAGCGGTTTTGGATATTGTTACCCGCGAATTGCTTACGCCAAAGGGTTTGCGCAGTTTGAGTCCCAAAAGCGGAATGTATCGCCCGAATTATGTTGGCGGGCATTTTGAACGCGACCGTAATTATCACAACGGACCTGTTTGGACTTTTACTTTTTCAGCATTTGTCAAAGCATATTTTAAAATTTATAAAGAAAGCGGTTTGGCATTTGTGCGGCGAATGCTGGTTGGTTTTGAGGCTGAAATGCCTGAACTTTGCATCGGTACGCTCAACGAACTTTACGACGGCAATCCGCCTTTTAAAGGACACGGCGGAATGTCGTTTGCAGCAAGCGTAGGAGCAGTTTTGGAAGTAATGGAAATGGTAAGGAAAATGGAAGAGAAAATTGAAGAGAAAATTGAAAATAATCTTAACTCTTAATTCTAAATATAAAAACAAAATGAAGGCATTAATGTTAGGGTGGGAGTTCCCGCCGCATATTTTGGGTGGACTTGGAACGGCAAGTTACGGACTTACGCGCGGAATGGCGCAGCAGTCGGATATGGAAATTACATTTGTTATTCCAAAGCCATTTGGCGATGAAGACCAAAGTTTTCTTAAAATCATCGGGGCATGCAACGTACCGATTGTGTGGAAAGAAAATTCGTGGGAATATGTTCATAATCGCTTGCAGAGCGTAATGTCGGCTGATGAATATTTCCGCTTGCGTGATGGAATTAAATACGATTTTCAACGTATTGGTACAAACGATTTGGGTTGCGTGGATTTTTCGGGTCGCTATCCGGATAATCTTATTGAAGAAATTTCCAATTATGAAGCAGTTGTCAGTGTGCTTGCACATAAACTTGATTTTGATATTATTCATTCGCACGATTGGCTGACTTATCCTGCGGGCGTTTTTGCAAAACAAATTTCGGGCAAGCCGCTCGTTATTCACGTTCATGCAACAGATTTCGACCGCTCGCGAGGACAGGTAAATCCGACGGTATATGATATTGAACGGCGCGGAATGGACAATGCCGACCATATAATGACTGTGAGCAACCTCACGCGTCGCACTGTGATTGAAAAATACGGACAGCCTGAATGGAAAGTTACAACTGTTCATAATGCGGTGGAGCCACTGAAAAATCCGGAAGAATTTACCAAAAAACCGCGCAAAGATAAAGTTGTTACATTTTTGGGAAGAATTACGATGCAAAAAGGACCTGAATATTTTGTTGAGGCGGCACACAGAGTTTTGCAATGTACGCGCAATGTCCGTTTTGTAATGGCGGGCAGCGGCGATATGATGACGGCTATGATTGACCTTGCCGCTCATCGCAACATTGCCGACCGTTTTCATTTTCCCGGATTTTTACGCGGGAATCAAGTGCAGCAAATGCTTGCCGAAAGCGACTGTTACATAATGCCTTCTGTTTCCGAACCTTTTGGAATTTCGCCTTTGGAGGCGATGCAGGTTGGTACGCCCTCAATTATTTCAAAGCAAAGCGGCTGCGCAGAAATTCTCACGCACGCCATAAAAACCGACTATTGGGATATTGACAGTATGGCAGATGCAATTTACAGTATTGTGGAATATCCTGCTATGTATAAAAGTTTGAGCGAGTTAGGACGCGCCGAAGTTAATAATATTACGTGGTACGATGCAGGACTGAAAGTGCGCAAAGTTTATGATAAAGCGATTGGGAGGTGATTTGTTATAATAGCTTGTTAAAAAAAATTGTACTTTTGCGTTTTGTAACATTCTTAACTTCAACTAACAAATGCAACTTTAATGAGTAAAACAATCTGATTTGGCGGCATGCCGC
>WRGS01000121.1 GCA_009787075.1 Paludibacter sp. | reverse complement strand
CATTACGCAAAATGCTAATTTACTTTAAGTAAACTCCGCTTTTACCTCTGAAACAAACTTTGATTTTTGAATTTTTAGAAGTCTCCTTTTACAAAATTAAAACAAACTATTAATTTACAAATTGTTAGTTTTAAAAAAAAAATTGTATATTTGCACCCGCAAAATTCAAAAAATTTCCTTTTTATTTTGCAAAATAATTTTAATTTGTTATATTTTTCAATAATTTATTTTTAATTTAAAAAAACAAATGGCTACTTTAGAAAGAATTAGAAGTTGGGGACCTGTTTTGGTTATTATTATCGGATTTGCTTTGCTTGCGTTTATTCTCAGCGGACTTCTCAACGACGGCAAAACGTATTTCGGACAGTCGAGAAATGTTGTTGCACGCATTGACGGCGAAAAATTCAAATACGAAGATTTTAACGCGTTAATTGCGCAATTTACGAATGCTTACAAAATAGAAAACGGCTCATCGGACGTTGGTGAAGAGGCGCAAACTCAAATCCGCAACAATGCATGGCAATATTTGCTGCAAAACACGCAAATGACCAATGCAGCCGAAAAAATCGGAATGACAGTATCGCCCAAAGAACTGTCGGATTATTTGTTTGGCAACAATATTCATCCGATTATTCAGCGTTGTCCGCTTTTTTACGATGCTCAAGGGCATTTTTCAACCGCTGCAATAAAAAATTTTATGGATTATTTGCAGCAAACTCCGCAAACGCGCGAGCAACAGGAGCAGCGCAGCAATTTGCAAGCATATTGGGATTATTTGGTTAATAATGTGCGTTTTGATATTTTGCAGAAAAAATATTTTACGCTTATCGGCAAATCTGTTGTTGCCAATAATTTGGAAGCAAAGCAGATGTACGATGCAGAACGGACAACTTCCGATGCGAATTTTATTGAGCAGCCGTATTTTACAGTTGCCGACTCGCTTGTAAATATTACTGATGCCGATGTTAAAGCGTTTTTTGAAAAACATAAACAATGGTTCAAACTTGACGAAAGCCGCACTTTGAATTATGTGGTTTTTGAATTGAAACCATCACAGGCAGATTATAAAGAAACCGAAGATATTATCAACAAATATGCGGAAGAATTTAAAACGACCAATGATGTTGCAGGCGTTGTAAATCTTAATTCCGATATTATGTACAACGACCGCAGCGTTTATTCGCGGACAACTGTTCCTCCTTATCTGAAAGATTTTGCGTTCAGCGGCAAAACAGGCGATGTTACAGGTCCATTTTTCCACGACGATACCTACACAATGGCTCGAATAATGGAAACTGGAATTAATTCGCCCGATTCTGTTAGGTTGCGCCATATTTATATAATCGGCGACAATTCGGAACAGAAAGCCGACAGTTTAATGGACGTAATACTTGCAGGCGGCAATTTTGCCGCGTTAGCAAAACAATTTTCTGCTGTTACCCAAACCGCAGACAAAGGCGGAGAAATCGGCTGGTTTACAAGAGATATGTACGGCGGAATGCTGACAAAAGATATGATTTTAGATGCTTTCAAATCGAATACAGGCGATGTAACATCGTATGATATGGAACAGGGAACACAAATTATTCAAGCATACGAAAAATCTGCACCGCGCAATAAAGTTCGTTTGGCTATTTTGGAACGCAAAGTAATACCAAGCAGCGAAACAGAATCCAATATTTTCAACGAGGCGCGTCAGTTGCTTACCGATTCTAAAAATAATATTGACGACTTTGAAAAAGCCGCAAAAGCAAAAAATTATATCGTGCGCACGGCAAATGATGTTCTCAAAAGCGCATATCAGATTGGAACGGTGCAGGAAGCCCGTCAAGTTGTGCGTAGAGCATTTGAAAACAAAAAAGGAAAAGTTTTGCCTGAGGTTTTCCAATGCAAAAATCAATATGTTGTAGTCGCTGTTGCCGATGCAAACAACACAGGCTATCAAACTTTGGCAACGGCAACTCCAATGATTAAAGCCCAACTTATCCGTGAGAAAAAAGGCGATATGATAGCAAAGCAAATTGCTGAAAAAATGAAACAGAATACTGATTTGAATTCGCTCGCTGCGGCTTTGAGCGTAGATGTAAAACAGGCGGCGGCAGTAAATTTCACATCGCAAAGTTTGGGCGAGGCAGGGCTGCAAGAACCCGCTGTGATTGGAAAAATCTCGGCTCTTAAACCAAATCAGATTTCTACTCCTGTTATTGGAAATTCCGGAGTGTATGTGGTTCAGGTAACAAATCAAACCGATTCTACTGCGGTGTTCAATCAGGTGCAAACCATTCAAGGAATAGAAATGCAAAGAAATTATTATTTGCCTTATATGGTGTGGCAATATATGCTGCACAATGCAAAAATTGATGATAACCGTTTGAATTTTTATTAATTAAAATACAATAAATTTATTTGTCGAGATATTTATAAAAAATCCGTTTTACATTATTTGTAAAACGGATTTTTTATAAATATAAGTGATTGATTATTAGCAATTTATAATAAAAAAACAACGGCGCATTATTACGCGCCGCTGCCTTGTTATATTTACATTAAAAATCACGCTTCATCTTCTTTTGTGTAAGGGAAAAGTTTGTCAATCCCTGTGCTGACAAAAATAAAAATTATCATCACAACAAACACGATAGAAAATCCGATTAACAGAACATCAACCGCTTTTACAAAATTGGCTTTGTTGTGGCTGAATTTGAAATTCAAATTTATTTTCGTCTCTGATGCAAAAGCGTTCTGCTCTTGCATGTGGTTGCCCTTGTGTGCCGTTGCTGTCGCTTTTTCACACATACCGCAACATTGATGAGTTGTTGTTTCTGTTGCGCAATTTTTTTGACAACTCACAACCGCCGCAGAATCATTTGTCCGACTCGGCAAAACTTCTGCATTTATGCCTGCGGGGCAAGCAATTATTATTGCCGTAGATACTATTGCCGTTTTTATTATTTTCTTTATATTATTCATTTCAATTAATAATTAAAAATTAAAATTATTGTTGCCGCTTTTTTATTGAAATTTAAAAGTTTTTATAATTAGAATAAAACAAACGGTAAATGTTTTTATGCAAATAATGGAACTAACATCAAAATCAATCCGCCTACAATCACCGAGCCTATTTGTCCGCCAACATTTGCCGAAATTGCGGGCATAAGCAAATAATTGTGTTTGTCTTCTTTCAAGCCCATTGAATGAATAACGCGGGCAGACATAGGAAATGCCGAAATTCCGCAAGCGCCAATCATCGGATTGATTTTTTTATCAGATTTTGCGAATTTGTTTATAAGTTTGGCAATCATAACTCCGCCTGCGGTGTCGAACACAAAGGCTATAATCCCCAAAGCCAAAATCATCAATGTAGCAGGTTGCACAAAGTCTGCGCCTTTCATTGTGCTGGCAATGGTGATGCCAAGCAAAATTGTAACAATATTTGCAAGTTCGTTTTGCGCCGTTTTGGAAAGTCCGTTCAATACGCCGCATTCGCGAATCAAATTACCAAACATCAAAAATCCGATTAACGCCAGCGATGAAGGAGCAATTATTCCTGCTAAAATCGTTACTGTGATCGGGAAAATAATCCGCGTTGTGCGGGAAACTTTTTTGTTTGCATCAAAATTCATTTTAATTTGACGCTCTTTTTGTGAAGTAAGCAGGCGAATTATTGGCGGTTGAATAATCGGTACAAGAGCCATATATGAATATGCCGCCACAGAAATCGGTCCAAGCAAATTTTTAGCAAATTGCGTAGCAACGATAATCGAAGTTGGTCCGTCAGCCGCGCCAATAATGCCGATTGAAGCGGCTTCTTTGAGGTTGAAACCGCAAAGCGTTGCCAAAATCATTGTCATAAAAATTCCGAATTGCGCTGCCGCCCCAAAAATCAGCAACATCGGACGTTGGAACAGCGGCGAAAAATCAATCATTGCGCCAATGGCAACAAAAATCAGCAGCGGAAAAACTTCTGTGATAATTCCAGCATTGAAAAACACGTTGAGCGCACCCACAACAGTATTTCCTTCTGGGTCAACTTGAGTTAGAACGGCGGAAAAAGGTATATTTACCAAAATCGCGCCGAATCCGATAGGCAAAAGCAAGGTTGGTTCATACCCTTTTTTTATCGCTAAAAAAATCAACACCAAGCCCACAACAATCATTACTACATTTTGCCAAGTCATTCCTGCAATAGCAGGCATTAATTGTGAAAATTCCATTTTTTTTATTTTAAAATTTTTTTTAAAAACTGTAATTATTTTCTTTTAAATAAATTTATTTGTCTTCCTGTAAACGCTTTTTTAATTCATTTACCTCCCATTCATCCGTAAAAATTTCGTCCTTTTTTATGCTTTCGGCTTTCAACTCTTCAATTTCCTTTTCATCGGAAATCAACATCGAAAGTAAAATTGAAAACAGAAGCGTCAAAACAATTACTGCAAGCGAAACCCACGAATGAGCGTGGAAAAAATCAGCAACAGGGTGAATAAAACCCAAGAGCATTTTTATACCGATAAAAAACAGAATAAAGCAAACGCCATGTTTAAGAAAACGGAACATTTTCATAATGCCTTTGAGCGCGAAAAACAGCGAAACCAAACCCATTACTGCGAAAACATTGGACGAAACCGCCAAAAAATTTTCTTCTCCGTGACTTAAAATATTCATTTCGCCTTCGGCAATCACTCCAATAATTGCAGGTATAGAATCAACAGCAAAAAGTACGTCTGTTGAGCCGATAACCAGCAAACAAAGGAAAATCATTGTAATAAAATGTTTTCCGTTTTCTTTTATAAAAAATTTTGACGAGTGTTCATCGGGATAAATCTGGAAAAGTTTTGATGCCGCCTTGTAAAGTATATTCGATTTTGGATTTACCTGCTCGTCTTCTTTTGATACAGCCATTTTATAGGCAGTCCAAATTAAAATTACTCCAAAAATGTAAATCACCCATTCAAAACTCTGCACAAGCGACATTCCCACAAGGATAAACAAAATTCTTAAAATAATGGAAATCAAAATCCCAATTTTCAGCAGTTTGGGCTGATTGTGCGAAGCGATTCCCATCATCGAAAAAATCATAATAAACACAAACAGATTATCAACCGAAAGCGAATATTCCGTCAGATAGCCTGCAATAAATTTCACTCCCATTTCAGACGAAGTTTTAACTTCAACTTCATTATTTTGAGGGAAGAAAAGATAAACCGCCAAGCCAAAAAGCAGAGCAATAGAAATCCACACGCATGTCCAGCGTAAAGATGTTTTTACGGAAATTTCGCCTTTGCGATGGTCTGTAACATACATATCAATAAAATAAACCACGAAAAAAATTGTAATAAACGCAATCCACCAAAATGTAATCGACATAATGTAAAATATTGATTATAAATAAATTAACAAACTGTTTAAATTTTTAATTTTATATAGAAAATAAAATTTCAGACATACTTTAAGTAAATCATATTAAAAAATCCGCACGCAAAAATAATATATATTTTACAAAAAAATGTGTTTTTTCTATTTTTTTGATAAAAAGCAAAAAAAACAACACAAACCATTCTTCACAGAACAATTTGTGCAAATTTTATGCATCACATATTCTAAATACATTTTATACTGTCTTTCTCTCTGTACAAACAATTCTTCACAGAATGATTTGCGCTATTATATTATTATGATACCATCATTAATTAATACGGGGACAAAGATAATACATATTTTACAAAAAAATTCGTTTCCCCGTTTTTTTTTTAATAAAAAAGCAAAAAAAACACAAACCGTTCTTCACAGAATGATTTGTGCATAATTTGTTA
>WRGS01000120.1 GCA_009787075.1 Paludibacter sp. | reverse complement strand
GGCGAAATAAACACGTGGGCTAAATATTTTGAGGATTTATTACGAATTTTTGAAATTACTCCAGAAAAGTTTTTTGAAGGAATTGAATCACAAGTTGTAATAAATAATCACAATGATTGTACTTATTCTGGAGATTCTAACATAGAACATCAACATCTTGAAAATCAAGATATTTACGAAAAACTTTTAGAACAATACGAACAACGCATCAATGATAAAGACGAACAAATCGCTTTGCTGAAAAGTTTGTTGGAAAAAAAGTGAGCAAGGCGATTTTATAGTTAAGAACTTATTCTACGCACAAAGAAACCAAGTATGCAGCCAATAGCATACAGGGCAAATGAGTATTGGGGTTGTCAAAATTTTATTTTCTGACTCTTTTTGTAATTTTCCTTTAATGAACGAATATCATCATTTGTAATGCGATTTTATAATATTTTTTATTTTATTTATTGACATAATTTTTCTGAAATTTCTGACAAAATGGCGTTTTCTTATAATTGGCAAAATTATTGACAGAAAAGCAAAAAAAATTATTTTTTATTAATTTTATTGACACATAAATAATTTTAAAATATAAATAATAAAATAATATGAACAAACGACATAAATATCACAATCACAATAAATTCCATAAAGATATGCAGGAAAACATTTCTAACGAAAAAGATATTCAGAACGCTGATTTGCAACCCGAAGAAACCGCCGAAGAATCAACTTTGGAAGAAGTAACAGAAGTTGAAACCGAGCAAATAGAGTGCGAAGAAAAAGACTTGACAGAAGAATATAATGAACTGAAAGAAAGCAATTTACGGCTGCTTGCAGAATTTGACAACTACCGCAAACGTACAATAAAAGAAAAAACGGAACTTATTAAAACCGCTGCTGCCGATGTTTTTACAGAAATGTTGCCCATTGTTGATGATTTTGAAAGGGCAAAGCAGTCGCTTGAATTGGCAAATGACATTTTGGCAGTTACAGAAGGGGTTGATTTGATTTATAAAAAATTTGTTAAATTTCTCAATCAGCATGGTATCAAAGAAATACCTACTGAAAATGAAGATTTTAACACCGAATTTCACGAGGCAATTACACTTCTTCCTGCGCCTTCGCCAGAACAAAAAGGAAAGATAATAGAGTGTATTTCAAAAGGTTATACAATGAACGACAAAGTTATTCGTTTTGCAAAAGTGGTGATTGGAGAATAAATTAAGAATTTTATGGCTACAAAAAGAGATTATTACGAAATTTTAGATGTTGCAAAAAACGCGACAGCCGACGAAATAAAAAAAGCGTATCGCAAAAAAGCAATTCAGTATCACCCCGACAAAAATCCGGGCGATAAGGCAGCTGAAGAAAAGTTTAAAGAAGCAGCCGAAGCATACGAAGTGCTTAGTGATGAAAAAAAACGTGCAAATTACGACAGATTTGGGCACGCAGGAGTAAGCGGAGCGGGCGGTTTCGGCGGCGGTGGCGAAATGTCGATGGACGATATTTTTGCACATTTTGGCGACATCATTGGCGACCTTTTTACAGGCGGAGGCGGTTTCAGCAGTTTCACTCGCGGTTTCGGACAAAATGCTTCGGCAAACAACGCACGGCGCGTTAGACGCGGCACAGATTTGCGCGTAAAAGTGAAACTGACACTCAAAGAAATTGCCGAAGGCGTTGAGAAAAAAATTAAGGTAAAAAAATATATTGCGTGTAAATATTGTGGTGGTAGCGGAGCAGCAGGCGGTGCAAACGATTTGCAAACTTGCCCCGAATGCAAAGGCAGCGGAACGGTTATACGAATGCAGCGCACAATTTTGGGATCAATGCAAAGCGCAAGCCAATGCCCAACTTGCGGCGGCGATGGCAAAATTGTAAAAAATAAATGCTCGCATTGCTATGGCGAAGGCGTTACTCTTGATAATGAAATTATTACAATAAAAATTCCTGCCGGCGTATCAAACGATATGCAACTTTCGATGAGCGGAAAAGGCAATGTGGCGCGGCGCGGCGGAATCAATGGCGACCTTTATATCCTTGTTGAAGAGGAAGAACATCCCGAATTGATTCGCGATGAAAACGACTTGATTTACAATTTGTTGCTTTCGGTTACTGATGCTACTTTGGGTTGCGCAGTTGAAGTGCCGACAGTGGACGGAAAGGCGAAAGTAAATATTGAAGCGGGTACGCAGCCGGGAAAAGTATTGCGGCTGCGCGGAAAAGGTTTGCCTTCGCTCAACAGTTACGGAAAAGGCGATTTGCTGGTAAATATCGGCGTTTATATTCCCGAAAAACTCAACCGAGACGACAAAAAACTCTTTGAGCAACTTGCTGCTTCAGAAAATATTAAACCCAATAAAACTGCTGCAAATAACTTTTTTGCTCATTTCAGAAATTTATTCAGGTAAAATTTTGATTGGTTTTTTATTCAAAAACTTTTTTACAACAGTTTTCATTCCTGCTGTATAATTCTGAATATCAATATTTTGCAAAACAGCCTCAACTTCATTTCTTAAGTCGGGCTCTGTTTTGCAAATTTCTGATAATATTTTTACAGACTGCGCTTTAACAGCAATTGCGGTTTTTTCGTTTAGAATATTTTCAAAACAAAAATTAATAAAATCGCCCGAAATTTCATCAGGCAAACCTGCATTTAATAAAATTGACAGGCAAAGCCGTAAATGTCCGCTTGGAATAGATATTTGAGCAAAACGCATCAATTGTATTTTCATTCTGTTTGAAAACCAATCTGCGTGCTTGCGGCTGAGATGGTCGGCAACCCAAGCGGCTCGCCAGCCAATATTTTTGTTTTCATAAAAAATCAAATCAAAAAGTTTTTGAAAATCAGATGGTTGCCTTTCAATTTCAGAAATTATTTGCAAAATTATCGGCTTGCCTATTGGCTGAGAAAATATTTGAATGAAATCAGTCATAGGTTTGATTATTAATTTTCATAAAAATAAGTTTCTTTTCTGATTGAAACTTTACATGAAAACAATAAAAGTTTCATTTATAAGTGAAACTTTTCGGTTTTTTATTAAAACTTTCATTTATAAATTATGTTTTTATATTATACTTGTTGTTGCTAACAACTTAGCACTCATAAATTAAAAAAAATATTTTTTCAATCAACACATATTCAATTACTTACAAAATTCTTATTATAAATATAAGATAGCAGATTAATAATGTAAGATTTTCAATTTATTTTGGCGCAGTGTGATAGAGATACGCGCCGATTGCAAAGAAAATGAAATTCGGCAGCCAAACTGCCATAAAAGACGACATTGTTCCGCTTGCTGCAAATGTTGTAGAAACAGTTGTAAAAAGCACATATATCGCACTCAATCCCAGTCCAACCGCCAAATGCAAACCAATTCCGCCGCGCACTTTGCGCGAAGAAAGTGAAACGCCAATCAAAGTCATAATAAATGCAGCCAGAGGCATAGCAAAACGCTTGTAATATTCATCTTTAAAAGCGGTTATATTGCCCACGCCGCGTTCTTTTTGCCGCCTGAGATAAGTTGCAAGTTGATTGTTATTCATTTCGGGCGCTTCTTTTGATGTAATAAAAAATTCGTACGGCTGAACGGCAATCACCGTGTCAAGCATTTCTCCGCGCGTAAGTTTTTCTCTCATTCCGTCAAATTCGCGCATTACATAATCGCGGATTGTCCAGGTGTATGCGCTGTCCCAAGTGATTGTTTGAGCCGTTAAAAGCGATTTAAGCGTTTTTCCCTCAAAAGATTCAAGCGAAAAATGCGTTCCACTGTTGCGCTTTTGGTCGTAACTTTCTACATAAAAAATAACTCCTTTACCAACTGCCATTTGAATATTCTGAACGTTTTCCTGCTTAAATTTTTTGACATATTTATTCTCAAAATCAAACATTGTTTTTGTCGCTTTTGGAATAACATAACCGCCAAGTGCAAAAGCAATTACAGCAATTATCAACGCCGAAATAAAATAAGGCAACATCAGCCGCCTGAAACTTACGCCGCTTGCCAAAATTGCAACAATTTCGGTATTTCCTGCCAATTTTGAAGTGAAAAATATGCAAGAAATAAATGTAAAAAGCGGAATAAACATATTCAAATAAAACGGAACAAAACTCGCATAGTAACTGAACACGATTTCGTTGAGCGGCGCGTGATTCTTTGAGAAATCGTCCATCTTTTCGGTAACGTCAAACACGATAGCGATGCTTAAAATCAGTATCAAAGAAAAGAAAAACGTTCCCAAAAATTTACCAATTATATAAATATCTATGCGTTTAAGCCCTGTTTTTTGATAATTAAATTTCATTTTTTTTAAATTACGAAAAGTGCAGCAAAGTTTTACTTTGTAAGCCGTATGTCCATTTGAGGAAATGGAAACGAAAGTCCGTTTTTGTAAAACGTTTTGTAAATTTGTTCGTTAAAATAATTTTGTGTTGTAGTAATATCCTGATTTTCAGCCCAATAAAAAGCAGAAATAGTTATTGAATTTGCCGTAATTGCCGAAACAAAAACTGTCGGTTCAGGGTCTTTCAGTACGCGCGAATCGGCGTTTAACATATCAAGCAACATCAAACGCGCTTTTTCAAAATCATCTCCATAAGAAATTCCCGCTGTCAGAGTTACGCGGCGTTTCCCTTCGCGCGAAAAATTGATAATCGCACCATTGGCAAGCGTGCCATTGGGTAAAAAAATTGTTTTATTTTCAGCAGTAGTAATTTGCGTAGTGAAAATCATAATTTTATTTACCGTTCCTTCGCGCCCTGCGGAATCAACAATATAATCGCCGACTTTGAAAGGTTTGAGAATCATAATCACAACTCCGCCTGCAAAATTTTGCAAAGTACCTGAAAGCGCCATACCGACAGCCAGCGAGGCTGCACCCAAAACGGCAATTATCGAAGTCATTTGCACGCCTACGGTAGTCAGAACAATGATTACAACCAAAATTTTCAGCACAATATTGACTAAGGAATTGACAAACGAACACAACGAAGGGTCAAGTTTGCGCACTTCCATCAGTTTTTTGAGCGATTTGGTCAATTTGCCCGAAAGCCAAAAACCGATTGTAAGAATAAGTACCGCAACCAAAAGTTGCAAACCATACTTAACTGCATAACTGATAAGCGTTTGCAGTATATCTCCAAATTTTCCTGTTACAATATTTTCCATTTTTTTATTAAAAATTAGTTTATAAAAATTTATTAAAGACCAAGCGCAAAATTACTGTTTTTATTTGAAATAACAGCAGAATAATTTATAACGATTTTTTTTAAACATAATTTTTAACTAAAAAATTACTATATTTGCATTTTTATTTGTTAAATTTTGAAATGGAAAATTTATGCTTGTAAAAACTTATGGCGCTGTTGTTCAGGGAATTAATGCAACGATGATAACAATGGAAGTCAGCGTTACGGGCGGAATGCGCTATATGCTTGTCGGGTTGCCTGATAATGCAGTACGCGAAGGTTTTGAACGCATAAATTCGGCATTACACTATTACGGAATCCATCTGCCGAAAAAAACAATCATAATAAATATGTCGCCTGCCGACATCAAAAAGGAGGGTTCGGCTTACGATTTGCCGCTGGCAGTTGGTATGCTTGCAGGCTGCGAACTTATTCCGCCCGATGAAGTGAGTAAATATGTAATTATGGGCGAATTGTCGCTCGACGGCGGTTTGCAGCCGATTAAAGGCGTGTTGCCGATTGCTGTAAAAGCGCGCGAAGAGGGTTTTAAAGGTTTTATTGTGCCAAAAGAAAATGCGCACGA
>WRGS01000119.1 GCA_009787075.1 Paludibacter sp. | reverse complement strand
CCCTGCTCCTGCAAAGATTTTACGCTGTGCTGTGTTGGTTTGGTTTTAAGTTCCTTTGCAGCAGCAAGATAGGGAATATAAGTCAGATGAATAATCAGACAGTTTTTGCCGATTTCCCAACGGATTTGACGCACACTTTCGATGTAAGGCAAACTTTCGATGTCGCCTACTGTGCCACCAATTTCAGTAATCACAAAATCGAAATCGCCCTTAGTTCCAAGCAGTTTGATGTTGCGTTTTATTTCATCGGTAATATGCGGCACAATTTGAACTGTTTTTCCCAAAAAATCGCCTCTGCGTTCTTTATTAATTACATTTTGGTAAATGCGCCCTGTGGTAACATTGTTTGCTTTGTGTGTTTCTACATTTAAAAAACGCTCGTAATGCCCCAAATCCAAATCTGATTCGTGTCCATCAACGGTAACATAACATTCGCCGTGTTCATACGGATTGAGCGTTCCCGGGTCAATATTAATATAAGGATCAAGTTTCTGGTTTGTAACGCTAAAACCTCTGGCTTGCAGCAATTTCCCAAGTGAAGCGGCAATAATTCCCTTTCCCAAAGAAGAAGTAACGCCGCCTGTAACAAAAATGTATTTTGTATCTTTCATTTGAATTTTTTTCCTTAAAAAAAGGTGTTTTTTAAGTGTGCAAAGTTAATGAAAAAACATAAATCAAAAAATTCTTTTTAAAATTATTAGAAAATTAATGTTAAAAAATTTATAAAACAGTTGTTAGTTTAAATTTTAATCAAAAATAAAATTGTAATTTTACGCAAAATATAGTAACAATAATAGCATACTTTTTACATAATCACCAAAAATTTTAAGTTTGCATATTGATTTTAATTATAAATTATTTTGTACTTTTGCCGTTCCAAAGCAAAATAAAGATGTTAAAAAATATAACTCTTGGCATTCCGCGCGTTTTGAATATGTACGAAAATTTTCCGTTTTGGCGTACGCTGTTTGAGACGTGCGGACTGAATGTAAAATTGTCGCCCGAAACTACTATGTCGCTGTATCAGAGTGGTGTAGGCAGCGTGATGAGCGAAAATATTTGTTTTCCTGCAAAGGTTGTGCACGGACATATTCTTGCTTTGATTGCCGCGCGGGTGGATAGAATTTTTTACCCGATTGTGACAAAAGAAGAGCAGGAATTTGTTAATTCCTGCAATTCGTTCAACTGCCCTGTGGTTAGCGGTTATGCCGAAGTTATTCGCTCGGCAATTAATCCTGAAAAGAATTTTGGTATTCCATTTGATAAGCCTGTTGTAAATTTTATTGATAAAAAAACCTTGAAACATCAATGCTGGCAATATGTCGAGCAGTTTGGCATTGATAAAAAAACTTTCAATCAGGCATTTAAAAAAGCGGTTGAGGCGCGTGAAGAATTTTTTAAAAATTTAATTGAACCGCAAAAGGAAATTCTTAAAAAATCTTTGGAAAACAATGAATTGGTTTTTGTTGTTGCTGGTCGCCCGTACCACGTTGACCCGCTTATTAATCAAAAAATAGGACAGATTCTTTCCGATTTGGGAGTCAATGCGTTGACTGATGATGTTTTTCGCAAAATGGAAAATAAAAAAGAAGGAACAACTTTCAAAAATCTTAATATCATTTCGCAATGGTCGTATCCTAACCGCGTAATACAGACGGCGTTAGAAGTTGCACGCCTGCCGAAAAACGTGCAAATGATACAACTTAATTCTTTTGGCTGCGGACCCGATTCGTTTTTTATGGAAGAGGCGAGCGCAATTCTGCGCAATGCAGGCAAAAATCATACTGTTTTGCGAATTGACGAAATTGCATCGCCCGGCTCTGTCCGCCTGCGTTTGAGAAGTTTGATTGAAAGTTTGAGGTCGCCTGTGAAAAATATTTTATGAATAAAATAATTTCAACAATTTTTATGAAAAATTGTTGCAGGTTGTAATTATTTTGTGTTACTTTGCAAAAGTTGTTCAACTATTTTTCATGGAGTTTAACGCGCCTTTGCTCAATGAAAAAAAATAATTTTTGAATTTTTAAAGGTGTTTTAAATCTTAAAAAAATATTATAATAATGAAAAACTCTCTTTTTATTTTTCTGTCTTTGATTTTCTTTTCAAATCAATTTTTTGCTGCCGAAAAATTTGTTTTTACAACTAACAGCGGCAACGATTTTCCGCTTGTGGTCAATTCTATGGCGGCGAGCGTGGTGGTTAGCGATACCGACGCGGGCGTGCGCCGTGCGGCAAACAATTTGATGAACGATTTTCGGTTGGTTACAGGCTTACTGCCACAAGGTTTCCAATCCAATGCTGTGATTATCGGAACTTTAGGTCAGTCGGAAATGATTGATAATTTAGTAAAAAATGGGAAAATAGACAAAAATTTCCTTGTCGGCAAACGCGAAAAATTTCTTATTCAAATCGTTGATAATCCGATGAATGATGTAAAAAAAGCCTTAATTATTGCAGGCAGCGACAAACGCGGAACAATTTACGGAATTTACGAACTTTCAGCGCAAATTGGCGTTTCTCCTTGGTATTGGTGGGCTGATGTACCTGTTGCCAAGCAAAATGCTCTTTTTGTAAAAAACGGAAAATATTCCGATGGCGAGCCTGCGGTAGAATATCGCGGTATCTTTCTCAATGATGAAGCCCCTGCGCTGTCGGGCTGGGCATATAAAACTTTCGGCGGTTTTAATCATAATTTTTATGAAAAAGTTTTTGAATTAATATTAAGATTAAAAGGCAATTTCCTGTGGCCTGCAATGTGGGGCAGCGCATTTTACGATGATGACCCGCAAAATGGCGTTTTGGCAAATGAAATGGGAATAATAATCAGCACTTCGCATCACGAGCCAATGGGGCGCGCCCACGACGAATGGCGGCGATATGGCTCTGGCGCGTGGAATTATCAGGCAAACTCTGATGTTTTACAAAAATTTTGGCGACAAGGAATGGAGAGAATGAAAAATTGGGAAAAAGTTGTTACAGTAGGTATGCGCGGCGATGGAGATGAGCCGATGAGCGAAGGTACGAATATTGCGCTTTTAGAAAAAATTGTTGCTGACCAACGCGCTATTATTCAAGAAATTACAAAACAACCATTGAACAAAACACCACAAGTTTGGGCGTTGTATAAAGAAGTTCAGGATTATTACGACAAGGGAATGCGCGTACCTGACGATATTATTTTGTTGCTTTGTGATGATAATTGGGGCAATGTGCGCAAACTTCCGAATTTAGATGCGTCAAAACGCGGAGGAGGCTACGGAATGTATTATCATTTTGATTATGTTGGCGGTCCGAGAAATTATAAATGGCTGAATGTTAGTCAAATACAGCGTGTTTGGGAACAAATGAATTTGACGTATCAATATGGCGTAAGTAAACTTTGGGTGGTTAATGTGGGCGACCTCAAACCGATGGAATTTCCGATTTCATTTTTTATGGATATGGCTTGGAATCCTAATCAATTCAATGCCAATAATTTAATGGATTATACTCAAAAATGGTGCGCACAACAGTTTGGAGAAAAATATGCAAAGCAAGCGGCTGAAATTTTGAATTTACACAATAAATATATGACCCGCGTAACTCCCGAAATTTTAGATGCAAATACTTACAGTTTAGATAATTACAATGAATTTGAACGTGTTGTAAATGATTATAAAAATTTGAATTTGCGTGCGCTGCAACTTTATAATCTTTTACCGAATGAATATAAGGATTGTTTTGATGAATTGGTTGCTTTTCCTGTAAATGCGATGTGTAATTTGTATGAAATGTATTTTGCTCAGGCAAAAAATCGGAAATTTGCGGCTGAAAACAATGTGGAAGCGAATTTTTGGGCAGATAAAGTTAAAGAATGTTATATGCGCGATTCACTCTTGACCGTTCATTATCACAACGATATTGCAGGCGGGAAATGGGATTTTATGATGTCGCAAACACACATTGGCTATACTTATTGGCAGCAGCCCGAAAAGCAAACAATGCCGGAAATTACTTATGTTGAGCCAAAAACAAAAAGCAAAGAGGTAAAATTTATAGAAAAAAACGGCGTGATTTCGTTTGAAGCACAAAGTTATTCATCAAAAATGGAAACTGCTAATATAAAATGGATTACAGTATCCGATTTGGGAAGAACACTTTCGGGCGTGATAACTTTTCCGCGAAATATTGAAATTAAGCCAAATGATAATATTTCTTTGACGTATCAATTTGAAAACAAAACAGTTGGCGATGTAAATATTCACGTTTTGCTTGCGCCTACGCTGAATTTTAATGCTAATAAAGGTTTGCGTTACGCGCTTTCTATTGATAACGGGCAGGAAATTATTGTTAATTTCAACGAAAAATATCGCGGCGAATTGGGCGATTGGCAGGCGCAGCGTATAATTAATTCTGTTACAAAAATGAATATAAAAACCGCAGGGCAGCACTTTCTGACAATCCGTGCGCTTGACAACGGCATTGTTTTGGAAAAAATTATGCTTGATTTCGGCGGTTTGAAACCGAGTTATCTTGGTGCGCCGACAGATTTTTAGAAATTTGTTTAAATTTTATTTAATTTCTGGATTGCTTCCTGCTTCGCAGTTCGCAATGACGCGCTGTTATTGGGTTTTCCGTCATTGCGAGCGATAGCGAAGCAATCCAAAATAACAAACAATATTTGTAATAAATAATTTCTAAAATTTTCAAACAGGCTCTAAATTTAATTTTTAACAATCGCTTGAGAAACAAAAAACAGAACAGATTTCACTAAACTTATTCTTTATTTTTCTTTTACCTCCAATAGTTTGTCTTTTTATTCATTTTCAAATTTAATGCCGAGTGAATTGGTAATTTCTGTTATTAATTTTTTCACAAATTTATTCTTTTCTTTCAACTTTACATTCGTAACCGCCTTTTGTGACTCATTATGTATTTCCTGTAACTTGTCAAGCGGCAGTAAAGCACAAGTTTGACAGAAAAAACTTTTTGCTCGATCGTCATCGCAAAATGTCAATAAATCATTCAAAATATCAATCCGTATTTTTTGTTTATCAATAAAATCTTTGATTCCATTCGTTTTGATATTTTCAAGGTTTGAAAACATTTTCTTGTGCGTTACAAAAGAATCAGAGTCTGCACTTTTCGTTTTTAAGCGAGAACAGGGAAAATCTTTACAATCAGCACAAGTTTCAAATCCGTTTTTTACTACGCAACAATTTAAAGTTTCACAGGGGGAGTGCTTTTCTTTAAATTTCAAACCGCCACAACCAGGGCATGCAGAATTATCTTTTGTATGAAATCTTGGACATAGCCCGCAGTCAATTCCGCAGACACCAATAGTTTCGTATTTTTTTTATTTGCATTCATTTTCAGGTGCCGCCTGCATTACACGCAACAATTCAATTATTTGTATTCTTAACTGTTTATTATCTTCCAGTTCACAAATATATTTATCTTTATAACCATCGGGATTTCCCATTTCCTGTGAATTTTCAACTAAAACCATCTTACCCTTTCCTGTGAAAAGCCAGTGAAAATTTAAATCTGGAAAATTTAGATTAATCTTCTGTAAAACATCTTCAGATGGTACCTTTATATTATTTATATAGCCATTCGACAACCCAATTAGTTTTTCAAATTTAGTTTGACTCATTTTTTTTGACTTTATAAATAACTTAAGTCGTTGATTTACAGTAATATACATATTAATAAAAGTTAAATAAAAATAACAAACGTTAAATAATTAGATGATTA
>WRGS01000118.1 GCA_009787075.1 Paludibacter sp. | reverse complement strand
TTTTTTATTTATTTAAACGAATATCCGCCGCTTACGGTTACAAGTTCGCCATTGAAATAAGCATTGTCTATCAGCATTTTATATACCTGCGCAATTTCTTGTGGATAGCAAAAACGACCAAGTGAAATTTTATTTTCAATATTGAGGCGGATTTCGTGTGGTTTGCTTTTTTGCCATAAAGTATCTACAAAACCTGGCACAATGGCATTTACCCTAATATTATAAGGCGCGAGAAATTTCACGAGATTTTTCACCAATGCGTGAATCGCGCTTTTTGTAACTCCGTAGGCAAGCGAAACCGAATGCGGCTCAATGCCCATAAGCGAGCCTGTAAAAATCACATTTCCGCCTTTATTGATTTGTTTTACAATGCTTTGCAACAAAAAAACAGGGAAATGAACATTAGCAAAAAATACTTTTTCCCATTCGGCAAGTTTCATCTCTTCAAACGAGTTGCGCAAAGTCAGACCAGCATTAAAAATCAATGTGTCAAGCAGTTGTTTTCTTTCTTCTAAATAATTACTAATGAGCGCAATAGATTTTTCATCAGAAATATCCGCCTGCAAAATATCTACATTTACCACAAAACGTTCGCTAATATTTTTTGCAACATTTTCAGCATTTTGTGCATCGTTTGCATAAGTTAAAATCAAGTTATATCCGCTTTCTGCAAGGATTTCTGCAACCGCTTTGCCTATGCCTTTTGTTCCGCCTGTGATTAAAGCATTCATTTTTTTATTGAATTTAAAAATTTGTCAATAATTTCAATTATTGCAATTGATTCGCGTTTTTTGAAAAGATAATCGTCAGAATGATTGAGATTTAACGTAATATTGCGTACAAATTCGTTAAGTTCGTAGCGAAGTCCGTCGCCGTCAAATTTGTAAAAATATTTTTTGTTAAAATTTGAATCTTTAAATCGTAATTCAAAATATTCAGTTTTCCACCAAGGCGCGGGCACATAAGCATAACCTTTTGTACCGCTGATAATTAAATCGCCTTCGGCATTTACTCTCAACCCAACTTTAAACGAACCTGTTCCGTTTTTGTATTCTACAATTCCTCTTGTAAAAACATCAACTTCATTTTTTATAAATGGGAAAAATTGTACATTTTTATATTCTGTTCCGAAAATTTTAATAATCGGCAGCAAAACATACGAAGCAAGTTCTGTCATACTTCCTCCTGCCTGATTTGGGTCAAATTCGCGAATATTGCCTTCTTTTGTTTTAGTAAAAGTGGCATCAACATCGCGGATTTCGCCAATCACGCCGCTTTTAACCAACGAAATCAGATGTATAAAACCTGACGAATACGCAGTTTTTAACGCCTCAATCAGCACAAGATTTTGTTCCATTGCAAAATTGTATAACTCAATCGCTTGATTTTTAGACAATACCATAGGTTTTTCACAAAGTACGTGCAATTTGCGTTCCAAGCATTTTCTGATATAATCGGCGTGCGAAAGGTGCGGCGAAGCAATATAAACGGCATCAACTTGTGATGCAAATTCCTCAAAATCAGACGAATAAAAATCCAATTCGTATTTGTCGCAAAAATCCTTCGCCGATTTTTCATTCGGATTATAAACACCTTTAACCGTTACTCCGCTGACGTATTTAGATTCGGGAATAAAACGGTTGGCAATGCGTCCTGTGCCAATAATGCCAAGTTCAATAATTTGTTGCTTCTCATTGCGCAATTGCGTGCTTGAAACCCCTTTTGTGCGTTCCAAATAAACAACTTTGCAATATTCATTCAAATAATCGAACTTTGAAACCCAATCCGAGCCAATGGCGAAAATATTGACATTGTGCTTTAGAATATCCTCAATTTTTTGTCCTTCGTATTCTTCCACAATAATTTCATCTGCAAAACCAGAATTTTTCACGTCTTCAATCCTTTGCATCAGCGAGTTATGTACGTTGAGTTTGCCTCGCTCACGGTCGAAACGTTCGGCGGTAACACCGACAATCAAATAATCGCCAAGTTCTTTGGCGCGGCGCAACAGATTGTCGTGCCCTTCGTGGAAAAGGTCAAAAGTGCCGTATGTAATTACTTTTATCATTAAAAAATCAATCAGTTATGTTTTTTATTTTTTTTCTTTTTCAAAAAATGTTTTATAATTAAAAAACCGATTCCCAAAACAAACAAAATTCCCAAAGCAACACTCAATTCGTGCGAATAACGGTTAATAATATCTGCCTGTCCGTGAGCAAGATAGCCCAAAAATGCAAGAATGCAGTTCCACAAACCCGCGCCCACAAAAGTATAAATCGCAAAAGTTGGATAGTGCATTTTAGAAAAACCAGCAGGAATTGAAATAAGATGACGTACAACAGGAATAAATCTGCCGACAAAAGTTGAAATTTTACCGTTTCTGTTAAAATAATTTTCCGCTTTTTGAAGTTTTTCGCCGCTGAGCAACAATAGATGACCGACTTTGCTGTCGGCAAATTTGTACAAAAGCGGGCGTCCGAGCCACATTCCAAGAACGAAATAATTGAGCGTTGCGCCAATCAATGCCCCGATTGTACCAAAAAGAATTACAAAAAACATATTCAGATTGCTTTCTTCTTTTGAAGCAATGTAAGCAGCAGGCGGCATTACCAATTCCGATGGAACAGGAAAAATAGAACTTTCGGCTGCCATCAAAATTGTAATCGTACCATAATTGATATTGTTTTCGTACCAATGTTCAACTTTTTGTATAATCGTAAGAGTATCAGTATTTTGAGTCGTATTTTGAGCATCAGCAAAAAGCGTTGCAAAAAATAAAATCAAAGTAACAATCAATATTTTTTTCATTATATAACTAATTTTTTTATCAAAATAAAATTCTACGGAATATTTATTCCTGTAATTTTTCGGTACAAATCGAGCGCATAAACATCGGTCATGCCTGAAATATAATCCAAAACCGCTTGAATTTTTCCGTATGCAGTTGGCGCGGCGGTTTCGTACTGCGTTGGAATACGCATCAGCAATTGTTGCGAATATTTTTTATCAGGCGAAAAAATTGCTTCCGTCAAATGTTCCAAAAGAGTTGTAATTATCTTATAACCACTGAGTTCCACATCAATAACTTCCTGCGAGCGATAAATTTTCTTAAATGCCAAATCCGAACAGATTTTGTACGCTTGCACACAGTTTTCCGAAATATTTTTTATCAAAGAAGCGTTGTAAGTTCCTGAAAGTAAATCAATTTCATTTTCAGCAAAAACGCGCGTACATTCGTCAATCAACTTTCCGATAACTGACGAACGCAAATAAGCAATTTGTTCATTAACATCGGAAACCATTTCAAGAATTTCGAGGCGGCGCGCACATTGATGTTCGTCAAAAAAGTTGAGTAACAGCGTTTTAGTTTCTTCAGTAGAAATAATTTTGAGTTTGTGCGCATCTTCAATGTCCATTATTTGATAACAAATATCGTCAGCGGCTTCCACCAAAAACACAAGCGGGTGACGTGCAAAGCGATTTTTTGTTTTATCTAAACAATTGATTCCAAGTTCATTAGCAATTTGTAAATAACTGTCTGTTTCCGAATAAAAAAATCCAAACTTTGTTTTTTTTTCGTTTGCCTCTATTGAAGGAAAAGGATATTTTATAATAGAGGCTAATGTGCTGTAAGTCAGCGCAAAACCGCCTTTTCGCCGTCCATTGAATTGATGAGTAAGCAAACGGAAAGCGTTGGCATTGCCTTCAAAACAGGTAAGGTCTTTCCATTGATTTTCATTTTCAATCAAATTTTTTAAAATCAAACCTTTTCCTTCTGAAAAAAATGATGAAATCGCCGTTTCGCCCGAATGTCCAAAAGGCGGATTGCCCATATCGTGTGCAAGGCACGCTGCCGCCACTATAGAACCGACTTCGCCCTGACCCAAGCCTAATTTTTGCGCAACTTTATTACCCAACGACCTTCCCACGCACGAAACTTCCAAACTGTGAGTGAGCCGATTATGCACAAAAATATTGGTCGGCAACGGAAAAACCTGCGTTTTATTCTGCAAACGGCGAAACGCCGCCGAAAAAATCAGGCGGTCGTAATCGCGCTGAAATTCAGAGCGGTCGCCAGCATGTTTTGCGTGGTATTGCTCCATTCCAAAGCGTTTTGTAGATAAAAGTTGTTGCCAATTCATCAAATTTTTTCTTATTTTTGGCTGCAAAAGTACATAAAAAAATGACTTAAAAAAAATTTTCAAAAAAAATGTTAAACCTTTTTCACCTGCAACAGACATAACTATTACATTTACAGATAGTTACAATTCAAAACAGACATATTACAATATACTTTTTTCTGTATAAATAAACTTTTATTAAAATTTAACTAAAATTTAATAATTTTTAACATAAAATATTTTGCAGTAAAAAAAATAAAACATTATCTTTATCAAATATTTAATTAGTAAATTTGTTTAATAATTTAAAATTTAATTTAGTATAAAAAATGTAATGATTTTAAGTATGATGCTACTTGGAATTGTAATAAATTCTACAGCACAAATTAGAGTTTTCAGCAATGGAAAAGTGGGAATTCAGGCGGATACAGTCGCGCCTTTAAGTGCATTGGCAGTAGGAAAAGCCACTACGGAAGATGCAATCAGAGTACAGACTAAAAACACTGGTCTTATTGTTATAAGAGATGGAAACACTAGGGCAGCTTGGAGTTCCGCAATCGGCTCTACCAATAATTTGGGGCTTCCATTTAAAGCAATTGGTGTTTCAGGTCTATCTATGTATAATACTTATACAGGAAGAGGCAGGGCATGGGGAGTGATGGGGCAGGCATACAATGCTACTACTGGTTATAATTACGGAGTTATGGGAGTGTTGCATGGAGATAATAAACACTTTGGCGCAGGTATTGTCGGCACTGTTGATGGAAATACAGATGTGAATGTGCCGGGAAGATTTGCAGGTTATTTTGTAGGAGATGTAAAAGTAACCGGTCTTATTAACGGAACTACAGTAGGCAATTCAGATATTCGTTATAAGCAGAATATTGTTGATTTAGGGTCTTTTTCTACAACGCAGAGCATCAACGGCAGAGGCAGCGTTTTAAAATCTGTTTTGGAAATGAATCCTATTCAGTATGAATTAAAGCAGATGTATTCTGTTTCGGTAGGTGACAGTGCAAGCGTTGCAACGGCAATATATAATGAAAATTCACAACTTTTCAAAAACAAACATTACGGACTGATAGCACAGGAACTGCAAACGCTGTATCCCGACTTGGTTTATAAAGGCGAAGACGGATATTTGTCGGTTGATTATATTGGCATAATTCCATTGCTGATACAGTCGATAAAAGAATTAAAAGCGGAAATTGATATGGGAAAATCTTCTGCTAATGACGCTTCAAGAGCGCCTTCTATGTATTCAAATACAGATGACGCATCTGCTTCTGTGCCTGCACTGTTTCAAAACACTCCAAATCCGTTTTCACAGGCAACTGAAATAAGATATTTTTTACCTTCAACGGTTAATAATGCTTTATTGTGTATTTACGACCTTAATGGCAGGCAAATCAAGCAAATACGCCTTACACAGCGCGGTAATGGCTCTCAAATGATTTCAGGCTCCGAGTTTTCGGCAGGTATTTATCTGTATGCACTTATTGCCGATGGAAAAGAAATAGATATTAAACGTATGATTTTAACCGAATAAGGAGGTAAAGTTATGAAAAAAATATTATTTTTTAAG